>JAWXVA010000019.1:0-32787 GCA_044425815.1 Eubacteriales bacterium | reverse complement strand
CCGTTGTTATTTCCTCTATAATTGTTATTATATGGGCGATCTCCTTGTGGACGATTTCCTTGTGGACGATCTCCTTGTGGACGATTTCCTTGTGGACGATCTCCTTGTGGACGATCTCCTTGTGGACGATTATTCGCTACTGGTGTTGTAGATGCTGCTGGTGTACTTGCCGCTGCTGGTGTACTTGCTGCTGGTGTACTTGCCGCAACTGGTGCACTTGGTGCAACTGGTGTACTTGGTGCCGCTACTTTTGCTGGTGCTTTTGCAACTTCTTGTACAGGATTTGCAACTGGCTTACTTGGTGCTTCTACTGGTTTTGTAATTGGTTTTTCTGCTGGCTTTGTCGCTGGTCTTTGTGCTGGTTTTTGTCCCGAAACTTGGCGCTGCATTCCTGTTTTGTGTGTACTCTTTGAATTTTGTGGATTAAACACACGTACAAGACGTTTTTTCTTATCCTCTTCACTTATCACTTGTTCTTTCACTTCACTTGTCTTTGGAGTGTAGTGTTTTCTCAACATATCAACCTGATTATCTTCTAATGTACTCATATGGCTTTTCACTTCAACCCCTTTATTTTTTAATGTATCGATTATATCTTTGTTATTTTTATCTAATTCTTTTGCTAATTCGTGTATACGTAATTTCGACATTTACATCCTCCTTATGCCTCTATATTCTTTTCCACTTCTAAGTGTTTACGAACTCCTTTTGCAAAACCTTCATCCAATATCGCTAAAGAAGCTCTGAATTCTTTTCCTATAGCATGCCCTAATACATCTTTACTTCCGTAAGTATAAAATGGCACTTCGTAGAATTCACACATATTTCTAAATTTTTTCTTTGTATTATCCGAAGCATCATCTGCAATAATTGCTATCCATGCTCTTCCTGTCTTAATCTCTTTTTCCGTGGCAAATTCTCCACTGACTACCTTTCCTGCTTTTGTCGCAAGTCCGATAAGAGATAATAATTTATTTGAATTCAATTTGATTCATCTCCTCTTGCAATTGCTGATAAACTTCTTGTGGAATATTCGTTTTAAATGACCGTTCTAATCCCTTCGTCTTAATGGCTTTTGCTAAACATTCCGCATTATTACACACATATGCACCACGACCGTTTTTCTTTCCTGTTGCATCTAATAGGAATTCATTCTCTTGGGTCTTAATCACACGAATTAATTCTTTTTTATGCTTCATTTCTCCACAGCCTACACACTTACGTGCCGGAATTTTCTTATTCTTCAACATCTACAAACTCCCCGTCGAATTCCATTTCTTCTGATTCATATTCATTCGAGTCGTAAATATCTTCCATCATGTCTTGGTTCATAAGTTCCAAATAGTTTTCTGGTAATTCACCCGCTTCAATTGCTTGTGTTTCACTCTTAATATCGATTTTAAAGCCTGTAAGTCTTGCTGCTAATCTCGCATTTTGTCCTTCTTTACCAATTGCTAATGATAATTGATAATCTGGTACAATAACGCTTGCTGTTCTGTCATCTGGATCTGCCATAACCGAAATTACTTTTGCTGGACTAAGTGCATTTTCTATTAATATAGCTGCATTGTCACTCCAATTGATAATATCGATTTTTTCACCACGTAGCTCATTTACAATGCTATTCACTCTTGAACCGTTCATTCCTACGCAAGCACCTACTGGATCTACATTTTCATCGTTTGACCACACTGCAATCTTCGTACGAGAACCTGCTTCTCTAGAAATACTCTTAATCTCTACCGTGCCATCTTTCACTTCTGTTACTTCTGCTTCGAAAAGACGTTTCACTAATTCAGGATGTGTACGAGACACTAATATTTTAGGTCCTTTTGTCGTGTTTTTCACTTCTACTACGTATAATTTAATTCTTTCTGTAGGCATAAACACTTCGTTTCTTACTTGTTCATTTTCTGTAAGCATCGCATCTGCTTTTCCTAAATTGATGCTGATATTCTTGCCCACATAACGTTGCACAATACCTGTAACGATATCTTTCTCTTTTTCAAAGTATTGATCATACACTACTTTACGCTCTTCTTCACGAATCTTTTGGAGAATAATGTTTTTCGCATTTTGTGTTGCGATACGTCCGAATTCTTTCGATTCAATCGGAATACGCACGATGTCTTCTATTTCGAATTTATCATCCATCATCTTTGCTTCTGCTAAGCTAATTTCTAATACATCGTCTTCTACTACTTCTACAACAACTTTTTCTGCATATAAAACGTATTCACATGTTTCATGATTCATATCCACCTTGATATGGTCAGATTTCCCGAAATGGTTTTTACAGGCAATAATCAAAGAACTCTCAATTGCTTCTAGCATGGTTTCTTTGCTAATGTCTTTTTCCTTCTCTAAAATCATCAAAGCGTCTAATAATTCTGTATTTGGTTTACTCATTTTCTATTGTCCTCCTGTTATATCACTGTATTATTACCATTCAATAGCCTGACGAATCAGAGCAATTTCACCCTTTTCAAATATCTGCTCTTGTTCATCAATCTCAATTGTTACTGCTTCTTTACTGTAGGCAATCAATTTACCCACAAATTCTTTTTGCTTATTGATAGCTCTATAGGTACGAATTTCAACATTTTCTCCCATATTTCTATCATAGTCTTTGTCTTTCTTAAGCGGTCTACCAAGCCCTGGTGAGCTCACTTCGAAAATATATGCCTCACTAATATAATCTTTCTCGTCTAGAATTTCAGAAAACTGACGACTCACCATGGCGCAATCATCGACTGCAATTCCTTCTGGTTTATCGATATATGCACGAAGATACCACGTTCCACCTTCCTTCACATACTCTACATCTACCAATTCAAATCCGTAGCTTTCCACGATTGGCAGGATTAATTCTTCTGTTTTTTGTTCATAATTTTCTTTTTTTGACAATACATTCATCCTTTCAAATTAAAATATAGTTAACATACATTTTCTCAGTACATAGACCTATCATACAAAGAAGAGTGAACTTTCGTCCACTCTTCTGCCCAATTTCTATGTATCTTTAGTTACATTACCACAAAAGCCATACAATATCAAGTGGTTTCGTTTAATTTATAGTAACTATTTGTAACAGTTCAGCCTGAATTCATTAATTAACATGCGTAACGGTCATAACTATCCTCAAAACCTGCTATCATATCTATTTCGTGTCTCTTCTGGCTCACATTCTAATTCATCTGCAATCGCCTCTAAAGTTTTCGATTTCTGCACTTTCTTAATAATCAGAGATATTCTTTCTTCCACTGCTTCTTTTGTATTCATGGTTTTTTTGAACTCTCGTACTGTTGCTACATAATAAGCATATTCCCCTAGAAGTGGGCATTCCCGCATTAAGTCTTCATTGTGTCCTTTATTAATATTTAGCACAACTACCATCAATTCTAGATTCGCCGCTTCCTCTGGCACTTCATATGCTTCTGATAATCGCATGATTGTTCTGTCATCTTTTTTTGCTGTTCCATTGTAAAATACTACAAAGTTAGGATTTGGTAATCCCTTCCGCTAATTGCATTGTAAAGACTCAGCAGTTCTTCCTTCCCCGAAAATATCATTCGGAATAAGCTGTCTTTGTAGTTACGGTTTGTCGTTCTTTCCATTCAGTGTCCTCCTTGTGATACAAGAAGATAACCAAATAAAGAACATGCTATTTTATCATAATAGTAACAAGCACTCTTTCTCATAGAATCAACTTCCTGCATATTTGTGTTTTATTGGTTTCGTAAGCATGAAGTTTTAGATTCTTACATAAGATGTGTAATAAGATTCGCTTATTGCGATAGATTATTAGAACTTCTGTGATAATCATGGATTATCCGAATGCTTGTTGGTATTGTATCACTGTAAGAATAAATTTTCAATCCTATTCCAAATGTTAAAACTATTTCTATACCGACACTCTTGATATTGGCATCAATACTGTAAAAAATCTCATATTATCTATAACGAAACAATTCACGTTAATAAGACTATTTTTTCTATTTCTAGCTGCAGGCGGCAAGCAATTGTTTGAGTGCATAGCACGAGTTTTGCGATAGCCTGCTTATAAACGAAATAAAAAAAATAGTCTTTCGTGTGTTTTGTTAGATAATATGAGATTTTTACAGATGTCAACTCAAGATTTTATCCCCTATACTTCGTCCCCATCGTATCGCGTTTCGCTTGTTTCAATCGATTCAAGCTCACTTCTTTTTCTTTATACTCTATCTTGCATTCGTTACCTTCTTCAAATAAATGCAATGCTACAAGTTCATCTTTTGCCTGTAACTTTATTCCTCGCACTCCGACTGCTGCCTTTTTCTTCTCTGGTATATCTGCTGCCGCGAATCGCAAGAAATACCCGCCACTTGTCTGAAGAACTATTTGCTGATTCTCATGAATGAGTTTCATTCCAATCAAAACATCCTCTTCTTGCAATTTTGTCGCTACGATAGTCTTTCGTTCTACACGGAATTCTTCTCCCGGTACTCGCTTAACCATTCCTTGCTTTGTTGCAAATACAAAGGTTCCAAACATAAATTGATCTGTATCACAGATAAAGATGATTTCTTCCTCCACTGTGCTGAAATTACTCACGTTATCTATCGGCGTTCCTTTGTCGCGGAATTTTCCATATGGCAAGTCGATGACTTTCACTTGGTGCATCTTGCCATCTTGAGTGAAGATTGCAATTTTACCAGTATTCTTACAATTCACAATGTATTTGCTTTCATTTGTCGCTGCTTCTTTATTTCGTTCATACGTAGAGACATCCATTGTTCTTGCATAACCGAATTTATCCATAAGGAATACAACGTCTTGCTCTTCAATCTTTTTCTCTTCAAAAATTGCTTCTTCTGCATTTTCTATCATCGTGCGACGTTTTCTAGCGAAGTTCTTCTTGTATTCGTCTAGCTCTCCGATGATCACTTGCACCATAGAATCGTAGTTATTCAAGATATCTGTATATCTTGCTATGTTTGCTAGTGTAAGCTCATGCTCTTTCTGAAGTGCTTCGATTTCTAGGCCGATTAATTTGTATAAACGCATTTCTAGAATCGCTGTTGCTTGACGCTCACTAAAGCGAAGAAGTTTTGCCATTTTCTTAGAGATATTTGACTTAAATGTTATGGCTTCCACATTTCCGTTTACCAAGCAATCTTTCGCATCTTTTACAGATTTGCTTCCACGAAGGATCTCGATAATTAAATCAATCACATCGCATGCTTTGATTAATCCTTCTTGGATCTCTTTCTTATCCATTTCTTTTGCAAGAAGTGTTTTATATTTTCTAGTAGCTAATTCGAATTGGAAATTCACATTATGCTCGAGTATCGCTTTCAGTCCCATAGTCTCTGGCTTGCCGTCTGCTACCGCTAACATATTTACGCCAAATGTATCTTCTAATCGAGTCTTCTTATAGAGCATATTCTTGAGATTCTCAATATCAGCTCCCTTGCGTAACTCTAATACAATTCTAATTCCATCTTTTGACGATTGATTGGAAATATCTAAAATATCTGTCGTCGTTTTATTTTCAATTAAATTCGCTGTATCATTCAAGAACTTCCCGATTCCAGCCCCTATCATGGTATAAGGAATCTCCGAGATAATTAACTTATGCTTTCCACTCTTCTCTTCTTCGATTTCTACCTTACCGCGTAATTTGATTTTCCCACTTCCACTATCGTAAATGTCTAATAGTGCATCTTTATTGACAATGACGCCTCCTGTTGGGAAGTCTGGACCTTTGATGTATTTCATCAATTGTTTGGTCGTAATTTCGCTATTCTTCATATATGCCTTTACAGCATCTATGACTTCTCCAAGATTGTGAGTTGGGATACTGGTAGCCATACCAACAGCGATACCCTCTGCACCATTTACAAGTAAGTTCGGTACTCGTACTGGCAATACCGATGGCTCTTTCTCATTTTCATCAAAGTTTGGGACAAAGTCTACGATATCCTTATCTAAGTCTGACAAGAATACTTCTTGTGTATATTTAGCAAGCCTTGCTTCTGTGTAACGCATCGCCGCCGCACCATCACCTTCGATAGAGCCGAAGTTCCCATGTCCATCTACCATTGGCACTGCTTTTTTGAAATCTTGGCTCATCACAACCAGTGATTCATAGATAGAACTATCTCCATGTGGGTGATATTTACCCATGGTATCCCCTACGATACGGGCACATTTTCTATATGGCTTGTCATAGCGAATTCCTAATTCATGCATATCGTACAGTGTTCGTCTCTGTACTGGCTTCAGTCCATCTCGGACGTCTGGAAGCGCTCTTGCCACGATAACACTCATCGCATAATCTATATAAGACTTTTTCATTAGTTCCGAATATTCGGTTCTTATAATCTGTGTATCTTGCATTTTCTATTCTCCTAATATTTATACTACATATACTTCTATGTCACATTGAAACAACTATCACTTCGTGTTCAGCAATACTTAGATATCAAGTTCTGCTTCCATCGCATTTTCGTAGATAAAGTTACGACGTGGTGGCACTTCTGTTCCCATCAACATTTCGGTAACACTGGATGCCATTCTCGCATCTTCAATCTCTACTAATTTCAGCATTCTGCTCTCTGGGTTCAGGGTTGTCTCCCATAGTTGGTCTGCGTCCATCTCTCCTAGACCCTTATATCGTTGCAGTGAAAATGCTCCCTCTTGGCGTTTTCTATATTGCTCCAATGCCTTGTCATCGTATAGATATTCTTCTTGCCCCTTCTTAGGCATCGCCTTGTATAATGGTGGCATCGCTACATATACGTGTCCTTCATAGATCAGCTCTGGCATAAAGCGATAAAATAGTGTAAGTAATAGTGTGGAAATATGGGCTCCATCCACATCGGCATCGGCCATGATGATAATTTTGTCATATTTCAACTTGGTAATATCAAAATCATTCCCATACCCTTCCGAGAATCCACATCCAAAGGCATTAATCATGGTCTTAATCTCTGCGTTTGCAAGGACTTTATCGATTGTCGCTTTCTCTACATTGAGAATCTTTCCTCTAATCGGTAGAATCGCTTGGTACATTCTATTTCTAGCACTCTTTGCAGAGCCACCAGCAGAATCCCCTTCCACGATAAATATCTCACACAATTCTGGATTGCGGCTTTCACAGTTGGATAACTTTCCGTTGCTGTCAAATGAGAATCTCTGTTTCGTCAATAAGTTTGTCTTTGCTTTCTCTTCTGACTTACGAATCTTTGCAGATTTTTCTGCACAAGCAATGACTTTCTTCAGCATATCTAGATTACGATCGAAGTGTCTTGTTATCTCATCATTTGTGACTTTACTCGTAGCTTTTGTCGCATCTTGATTGTCTAACTTGGTCTTGGTCTGCCCTTCGAATCTAGGGTCTGGATGTTTCAAACATACAATAGCTGTCATACCATTTCTGATATCTGCGCCTGTAAAGTTCGCATCTTTGTCTTTCAAGATTCCTAGCTCTCTCGCATACTGATTCATAACTGTTGTAAATGTAGTCTTAAACCCTGTCAAATGCGTTCCACCTTCTGAATTGTAGATATTATTACAGAATCCGAGAACATTTTCATGAAACTCATTTACATATTGAAATGCTACTTCTACTGTAATTCCATCCACTTCATCTTTGAAATACACTGGATCATGAATCACTTCTTTCTTTTTATTAATATCCTGAATAAACCCGATAATTCCATCTGGCTCATGATATATGATTTTCTCATTCTCCGACTTTCTCTTGTCTTCGAATGTAATCGTAATTTCTGGATTCAAATATGCAGTCTCATGAAGTCTACTTTTGATTTCTTCCTCGCGAAACTTCGTCTTCTCGAAAATAGTATCGTCAGGCAAGAAATTCACTTTCGTTCCTGTCTTTCTTGTCTTACCGATGATAGGAAGTAATCCTTCATTTAATTCTACGACAGGTGTTCCTCGTTCATATCTATCATGATGCACTCCACCTTCTCTACTAATCTCTACATCCATATAAGTAGAAAGGGCATTTACAACAGAAGAACCTACTCCGTGCAAACCTCCACTTGTTTTGTACGCCGAATCATCGAACTTCCCACCTGCATGTAATGTAGTATATACAAGACGCGCTGCCGATATTCCTTTCTCATGCATCCCTACTGGTACTCCACGTCCATCGTCCGTAACCGTTGCCGATCCATCTTTTTCTAATGTTACTGATATATTCTTGCAGAATCCCGCTAAATGCTCATCCACCGCATTATCTACGATTTCATACACTAGGTGATTCAATCCCTTCGTCGATACACTTCCTATATACATCCCAGGTCTTTTCCGAACTGCCTCCAATCCTTCTAAAACCGAGATACTACTCGCATCATATGTGACTGCCTTTGCCATGTTTCCTAATCCTTTCTACTCCGCTTCCTACTTCCTGCTCCTCTTTCTAATACATTCTAATACGATTAGGAACATAAAGTCAATTTTTAAAATCATAATGGGGCAGGATTCCTGCGAATCCCACCCCTACGTTTGGCATCATGCCCCTTTATTTACTTTTCACTTACTTCTTACTATTTATCTTACTTCTTACTATTTATCTCACTTCTTTTTTCTTCATCCAGAAGAACATCATCACTGACAAGCACATCATCGCTATCCATCCACCTGCATTTGTATGATCGCCTGTCTTTGGTGCTGTAGTAGCCTGGGATGTCGTTGTACTTGTAGTCGCTGTTGGAGTAATCGGAGTACTTGCCACTGTGTCATCCTTTGACTCTGTATACACCAACGCATAATTTGAAAATCTGTCTGTTCGAATAGTTATTGTATTTGGATTATCATCCAAATCTTCTAGTAGTGTCAATTCTCCATCATGGTTTCTAACAATGAAGAAGGTTCGATCATCCGCTAGATACGAAGAATCAATCGCTATAGTAATTGTGATTTCCTCATCTAAGTTGTAAATCTGTTCTGAACTATCACCTAAGATTTTCTCCATATTGATATCTAAGATCATCGCTTGTGACATGATAACATCTTGAGCATCTAAGCTTGCATTCTGTGCATCAATAAAGGAATTAAGTAATGTTTGTGATACCTCATCCATACTGTCTTCTGTAATGACGGTTACATTCAGTACAATTTCCATATCCAAATGTAGACTCTTTTCTTCTTCTGTAAATAAGGAATCTATTAATTCGTCATGATGTGATTCATCAAGTACCGTCTCCACATTACTCTCTACTGTTACAACTTTCTTCACCCATTTCGCTGTAAATACTACATCTTCTGCTAGCATTGTATAACGATCACCAGGTTGATATAAGTTCTCATCTGTATTACATGTCCATCCTAAGAATGAATAATTCGTCATGGTTGGCTCTATTACGCTAACTAAGATGCTATAGTCTTCCTCATGCTCATGATCTATTACAATTCCGCCTTCTCCACCATTGGTATCATACGTAATACTATAAGTCGGATTCAATGTCCATCCCGCATAGAACGAAAAGATGGTACTTTCTCCTGCATAGTATCCATAAGTATACCCTTGGTTCATTTCCGTTGTCGGTACTGTACAAGCTGTATCCGTGTACCAACCAGTAAAGGTGTATCCTTCACGTGTCGGAGTCGTTGGGAATACGACTAGATCATTCCACGACATCACATTGTCTACATCATCGCCACCAGTATAATTTGTATCCCATACAATGGTCGTTCCCTTTGCTTCCCACTGTGCTGTGAAGGTGACATTACTTGCTTGGATTGTATAAGATGCGCCCGCTTGGTATACAGTCGTGTCTGTCGTATCACTACTTACCCAACCAGTAAAATTGTATCCAACCTTCGTCGTAGTCGGTAAGGTGATTGCTGATAGATAGGTGCCTGTCATCGTCGATACCGCCGAACCATCTGCTGCGTCAAATGCCACACTATAAGTAGCCAAGGTCCAGGTGGCTGTAATCGTTATGTCTGCTGCCGTATTCATTGTAAATGTGTCACCTACTTTATAACTACTGCCATTATAAGTCCATGCCACAAACTCATATCCAGTCTTCGTTGGTTCTGGCATTTCTAATGTTCCTAGGTAATCACTTTCTTTCAGAAAATAGGTTGCATCCGCATCCGAGAAGGTTAATTTATAACTTAACGTTTTCCACACTGCTGTAAGTGCCGTATCCGATGCTGGTATGGTAAATGTTGCTCCCGCTACATATTCTTTTCCGCTCGCATCTTTCCAATGCAAGAACTCATTTCCTGTCTTCACCGCTGTCGGCAATGTAACCGTCGACCCATACTCTTTTTCTGTTAAATCCGTCAACTCGGTTCCCCCTGCTTCATCAAAGGTTACCGCATATTTATTCACAGTCCATGTAGCCGTAAATGTTACGCTCGTAGCACCAATCGTATAGGTAGTTCTTGTTTGATCCGTGCTCGCTTGATAAATCGCTTCTGTTTCTGAACTCTTCCATCCTGCGAAAGTATAACCAGTCTTCATAGGCACCACAGATGAAATATTAGCTGTACTTCCTATGTTATAGTTAGTCGTATCGTCCGCCCCTGTCCAGCGTTCATCCGAAGCAATAGAGTAAGTAATCGTATACTCAATAGCAGTCCACTGTGCTGTAAGCGTGGTATTTGATGCTGGTATGGTATACGTAGCTCCTGCATTATAGGTCGTTTCCCCTGTTTTCCAACCAGCAAAGGTGTATCCCGTCCTCGTCGTAGTTGGTAATGTAATGGTAGATTGATACTCTGCGCCTGTTACATCTGTCACACTGGATCCATTGTCCTCATCAAAGGTTACACTGTATGTATTAATGGTCCACTGTGCAGTAAAGGTCACATCACTTGCTATCATAGTAAATGTTGTATTTCCATCTGTTTTACTGCTATATATTTTTTCATCTGTATATGTCACAGTTGTGTCATTCGCTGTTGCCTTCCAACCGTCAAATGTATATCCTGTTTTGGTAGGTTCCGCAGTAATAATTGTTACTTCATCTCCAATAATGTAGGTATTTGTATCTGCGATAGAAACACCTGTTTCTGCCGTTCCACCATTTAAATTATAAGCAACTGTGTAATTATTGGCTGTCCACTGTGCAGTGAAGGTTACCGCACTTGCTATCATAGTAAATGTAGTATTCGTACCCGTTGCACTATACAATATATTATCTGTGTAACTCAATGATGATTCATTTGCTGTTGCTTTCCAACCAGTGAACGTATACCCAGCCTTCACAGGAACCACACTTGAGATATGAATTTCATACCCTGCATAATGTGTTGTAGACACATGGATATCTCCACTGCCACCATTCGTATCATATGTAATAGCATACGTAGCTAGTTGCGTCCATGATGCATAGAATGTTAATGTAGTCTTTCCATCAGCAATTGCGGCTGTTACGTAATCACCATACGTCTTATCTTCATCTATTTCCGTATCTGAACCGTCTGCAGTGTCTGTATGCCATCCTGTAAAAGTATATCCCTCTCTCGTTGGATTCGTCGGCTCATCTCCTTCAATCACTGTAGTCCATTTCTCACTCGATGTCGTAGCCGTTGGTGCATTTTCATAATTATAATTCCACGTCACTGTTATCTCTATCTCTGTCCATTGTGCTACTAACGTAATGTTTTCTGCCGGCATAGTATATGTTGCTCCTGCTTGATACGTTGTGCCATCTGCTGTATCTATCGTTCCATCAGTCGCTGTCACTGTCCAACCAGTAAATACAAATCCAGTCCTTGTCGGAGTTGTTATTGTATATTCAGAATTATAGTGTAAGGTCTCTGCTGTTATTGCATCTCCTCCGCCTGTATCAAAGGTCAACGTATAATCAATGGCTGTCCACTGGGCCTCTATGGTCAATGTCTTAGTAGCTTGTGCATACGAACCATATGTTGTATTACTCGTTACTGTAGTATTATCTGTATCACTTGTTCCACTCACTTTCCAACCACCGAATGTATAGCCTGTCCTTGTTGGCTCTGTTGGAAGTTGCACTACATCTGACCATAACACATCATTGATTGTACTCGTTGTCACATCATCCTTATAGTCCCATGTAACTGCTATTGTATTTGGTGTATAGCTTGCATAGATTGTAGTGTCGCTAGTGATTGGTGTTGTAAAGTCAAATTTCTCAGTTAAGTCATCATCGGAGTACCAACCGTTGAAGGTATAACCTGTTAACGTTGCCGCTGTTAATCCCGTTATTGTATCTTTATTCCCAACCGTAAAATCTGCAATTCCTGTATCTACATTTCCTATGATAGCACCGTTTGAAACCGAAACCCCTGTGACACTCACGGTCCAATCTGGATTTTCATAAGCAAAGCTAACGTAATTGTATCCCGAGGTAGCTTGAATCGTTTCTTCCACAGTATCAACTGTATTCAAGCCACCATAGAACGTTTTCTGCGATGTGCTTTCAAAATAATATACTGTTCGCCCTTCAAATTGTACATACTGCTTGCTAGTTGTCGTGTTGCTTGGTGCCGTAAAATCTACCGCCACATTAATAGTGCTATAATCTTCCTGCCCTGTAATGGCCAGTGCTATCGTATTATATGTACTAGAATATGTCGCTCCTCCTGAATCAAATAACGTCTTCGCAGTCCCTGGTGCAATATTGGCTGTATCACCATCTACAGTCACGTATTTAACCTCTACTGTGAAACCACCACTTGTATATTTCCCTTCACTCAGAGTAAGGCTTCCGTCATTTATACTTAGACTTACATCCCCTATATCTACTGTGAATCCAGCTGTTTGTACCAATTGACTCGTAGTATCACTTACTGTTGGCAAAGCAAAGAATGCATAATTTGTTGTCGTTAGCAAATCATCTACTGTATCTGTCACCGAGAAGTGTAATGTACCTGTATCCCCTTCATTAAATACTGCTATCGTACTTTCGTCTCCTGATACATAATGATATTCTTTGCTATCATCTGTTTTTGTAACATACGCATCATGTACCATAACCATTGGATTCGATGCAATATATAAATATTCTGAATTAGATCCAGTCATGATAGTATCTGTATTTCCAATTCTAAGAACTCCATTGTATTCAGTTGTGTAGTTATCTTGCTGAACACCATCACCAACCCAGTCACCATTTCCTGTAGTTCTTTCTGTAATTTTATGGAAATTAGTATAGGCTGTAGAATCACTACCTAGTAACAATATCTTGTCCCATGTAATTGCTGCATTGGATGCAGTTGCATCTGGAGTCAAGGTGACCGATACATCAAAGCTTGCAAACGATCTATTCCAAGCATTATTATATCGGTATCCATACAAAGCAACCGACTCATCTTGAATCGTATAGGTATACACTGTTGCACCTGTCAGGTTCGTAGTCCCAAAATATGCATTTGCATCGTCTGCACTCATGCTAGCCGTTTCTGTCAATGTAATTCCATCTACTGTTTCTGTTGTTGTATATATAGTACTTGTTATTTTATTTAACTCACTTTCAAGTATAAAATCTCCTACAGCTATTTCACTAATGGATACACTATTAGGCAATACAATATTAAACGTAATATCATGCCACGTTCCGTTACTAGGATTATTATATTCTCCACCTATTAATTGGAATGAAACTACGCTGGATAATCCTGGTGTTAAAACATTCGCACTATAATAAGTTTCATCAATTAGGGTATTTACTTGTCCTGCAATTCTTACATCTGCTCCTGTTTGATAAGGTTCTTCAAATAGTGCGTTTACGATAATTTCCGAATGATAAGAATTACTTCCATCTGTATTCTCTGTACTATTATCTAATGCCACTCCATCTGCACCATAAACAGTGAGTGAAATCTTGTGCTCGTCTTCATTTAAGAACGTACTAGCACTTACATCTTCTAGATACCCTTGTATACTAACATAAGATTCGGTCTCTGCTGTTCCCCAGTTCTTCAATGTTACTGTAATATTTGCAAAACTATTTCCATCTCCAGCTAGAATGGTAGCATAAGTATTGTCCGCACTCACCGTATACGGTGCAGTCGCACCACTTCCAGCAATATAAGTATATTTTGCTCCATTCTTATATTCATAAGTGATGCTAACGATTCCGCTTTCCCCATCTGCAGTATACAGTGGGAAATCAACTTCCTTCACTACATCATTACTTGTTTCATCAATATCAATCTCTACGACAACCGTAGACCCCTCTGGCGAAGCTGATCCTGTTTTATTCCCAATCGTCGCAGCACCAAGAACTTGATACCCTTCCACTAATCCAAGTGTACTAGTATAGTTTGTATTGAATTTCGTATTCTCTTCTGCCACATTATATAAGTAATCTGTTTTCTCCGGTGTGGCATCTGTCAGCGTCAACTCAAATGGCTCTGGTTGAGTCCATCTAAACCCTGCTTTATTAGATTCGCTAATCACTGTCCATGCATTTGATTGTTCTTGAGATATTACGAATTGATATTGGCTATATTCCACTGTCGAATCATTACTATATGGTATCCCTTTTACATAAGATGGATCCGACGTGCCAGTTGTCAAATAACTTCCATTATCACTATCAAAGATTGCTTCTACTTTAATAATACTTTGCCCTTCTGGCGCCGTAACAATTAGCTTCGGTGAATTCGAAGTTGTATATTGGTATACAACTGTTCCATATACTCCGTCATAAATAGTAACCGGTGTATTATTAGTAGCATCATAAGTACCGCCCTCAACCGCATTTGCAAAGGTACTGATATCAAGTGTTACTTCCGTATCATTTCCTGCTACTGCGTCACTATCTAGCGTAATCTTCAGACTCGTTATCAACGAAGTATATCGCGAATATGTTTTACTTCCCAAGAACGGTATTTCAAGTCCTACTTCCTTTACTTGATCGAGATACTTGTTCTCTGTATTAGGGGATGCTATATACTCTACCTTAACCGGATCAGTACTACCATAATAACCTATATACGTGTCATCAACACTACGCATTACTTTTTTTTCCGAATATAGGATTTGATTTTCTCCATCGTATGGATTCATCATCTCTTTATTTATAGATAATGTAGTTCCATATGATGCACCATAACCATCTACACCTAATTCATCCATTACATACACTTTTGCTGTCTGGTTATTATCAGACCCTACTGTTGTAAGTGTCATTTCTTCAAATGTTTGAGTGGCCACAACAAAGCTTTTTACCGTTAACCTAATATCGCTCGCCTTAATATCAAAGGCGGTTCCTTTCGATGTATTCACATCAAAGCAACTAGAAAAATCTATCACTCCCAGGCTTCCACAGTTGATGGCATTACTTGAAAATGTTGGATTATTTGTTATTGTCACTGTATAACTAGTTGTTCCATCATCATTTTCAGTTGCGGCAGCTTTATTTTCAATTGTATAAATACTATAATTCGATATAATTGTTGCGTCATTAGGTATAGTCACTTCAAAGCTAAACCCATACGTCTTCACCCCTACTGTATCCCCAGCAAGAGGGTTATTCATGGATACCTTGGCTGTCAAATACATTTTCTGGGTTCCATCTGTAGAGATGAATGTTTTTTCCCACGAAGCCAGCGCTCCACTTATTACTCCATCTGCTTTTGCTTGTACGGAAGCAGTAGCCACGTCTAAATTCAGGTCTTGGGATGTCACACTTACTGATACATTATCTGTCTCTACTGCATCCCCCTGCGTTAATGTTGCTGACACATTTCCTAACACTGTAGTAGCTGCTGTATTAGAAAATGGTACAAATAGTCCATCTACTGCTACGCTGATATAGAAGGTACCGCCATTGACTCCTGAAACCATTGTATAAGTAAGTGTTCCACTTCTCGTTGCCACACCGTCTACATTACCATCTGCATTCCATGTGGGCTGAACTGTAAAATAACTAGCTTCTGAACTTGCATCATAAGCTTTCGGTGTTATCACTCCTGCGTCTGTTACACTTTCTATTCCTGGTGCTGTGATAAGTTCTAATCCAGCTGGAATATCGATTTCTATCGTTGCCGTGCTATCAGTACCTTTTGTAACCACTACTTTATAGACGATATTACTTGTATCCGTCACTGTTACTGCTTCCAAATCAGAAGTCCCACCATACGTAGCGGTGATAGATACAGAAGCATTGCTATCTGTATCTACTGTCTCATTCATCAGCATCACACCCGACATCATCATCGGTACCATTGCTTCCTCTTCCGTCTCCGTTGATTCTTCCATTTCTACTGGTTCTTCTGTCCCTGTTGACTCTTCTGTCCCTGTTGACTCTTCCGTTCCTGCTGGTTCTTCCGTTCCCGCTGGTTCTTCCGTTCCTGCTGGTTCTTCCGTTCCTGCTGGTTCTTCCGTTCCTACTGGCTCTTCTGTTCCTACTGGCGCTTCTGTTCCCGTTGATTCTTCGCTAGAAGTTATTTCCACGACTGGATTGGAACCTTCCGTAGTACTCTCCCCTGATGGAGTCTCTACCACAATAGGTGTTGTTTCCTCCGTAGAAGTTATCGTCTCTGTAAGAGAGGTATCTTCTCCTTCTGCTTGTACCGATGCTGATGGCAGTACTAAACTAAACACCATCACTATCACCAATAGCATTCCAGTCATCCTCGTCCATTTTTTGTTCTTCATTCGTCTCTTCTTTTGTTTCCTCATTTGTTCACCTCTTTTTTGCAAAACTAATTTTTCGGTAAGTTTGCACAAAGTTCATTTAGTTATTGATTTAATTCCATCACTTTATTCACTTATTTGTCTACTATTTTCATCTGTTTTGTGCAACTTCAGTGTTTTTTCTTTATATTTTCCATCAACTTTATAAAATTCGACTGTTTTTTCTTATTTCAAACAAATATTATAAAAACACACACAATTTATAATTTTTTAAATTTTTAAAACAATTGCTAATATACTTACTACGAACATTGTGATAAAATTGGTAATATAATACTAGGATTCTAAGAGCATTTTGTGCGTAAGTATCCGTAGGTATCTAGGATCAAAACACCTTTTGACCCTTACATCGTAATATATAACAGTTATAAAATAACTAGACAAGGAGTATACAATGTACACTATCAAATCGATATTCGCTACTATTCATCATCAAATTATTATTCACTCACTTGCAAAGAGAGTTCTAATGACTATATTCGTCCTTTTGCTGACGTTTTCAGTATATCTGTCTTCTAATATAGAAGAGCCTCTTACAACCCAAGAACTCTTGGCTATCGTATTAGAGAAACCTGCTGATTTTTATGACTTCACATACGACAATAGTACAATGGAGTTTGGTCCCGTTTATGTGGCGGAATTGGAAGATACACTTCTAAACAATGTATTAGTAGGCGGGATTGATATCTCATGGGTAGACCCTGATTTGCCTGTAGTCGCAATCACTTTTGATGATGGTCCAGATTTAGAAGGTACCAGCCCTGAGATTTATGCGTTCTTAAAAGAAAATGATGTCCACGCTACCTTCTTCCTAATCGGCAAAAATTTAGTCGACGAACCTGAAGCGATAGAACTGATACTTGATTGTAACTCTCAGGTTGCTAATCACACATACAACCACTATGATTTAATTACACTGCCTATAGAAGAAGCAGAAAATGAAGTACTGAGCATGCAATACCTCATCAATGATATTACCGATTCTGATGACACCAATTTTGTACGTCTTCCTTTTGGTAGCTGGAATGAAGATGTTTTATCGGTGATTACCGTTCCTATCATCGGGTGGAGCCTAAATACGGATGACTGGGAAGCAACTTGTGTAGAAGATATTCTTGCGACCACCACTAATATTCAAGATGGAGATATCGTACTTTTTCATGATGTACATGTGTACACTTTAGGAGCACTTGAGATTTTGATTCCAGAATTACAGGAAAAAGGATTTCAATTTTTAACCGTAGAAGAAATGTTCGCATTCCGCAAAATCGAATTAGAACCTGGTACGATATATAATGAAGCGTGGCCAGAGGTAGTCGAAGAGTAATCTTACAATCCAACTACTACGCTCAAAATCTCCGCTAGTACTTCCATCGCATTATACATTTCCTCTAATGTATTAGTCTGTGCACCTGCTTCAATCAGCATAGTCTTTGGCATTAGATGCAGATTATATCGATAACTCTTTAGATAAATTCTCCTAGAGAATCCTGGATACAGCTCTTCTGACGCTAATTGCATCTGAAATGAAAGCGCTAAATTGTCTTGTATGTACGGATTTTCTAGGTAGGATATCGCCCCATTGCTGATGGTGCTGCTAAGTCCATTAAAATACATAATCTGTGCTGTTGGTTTATCATTAATCATGGTAACAAGATGTGTGTGTTGATCTACACCATCGCGATGAAGATCTATTACGAGTTCTATGCTTGGGTTCGCATCTAACACCTCTTGTACTCCTACCGCTGCCAATTCATATGCCATACTTCTATCCAATTCACCATCAATCAAATCATACACCTCTCGATGATGAAGTACTTCCACTCCATATGTCTCTTCTAGCACTTCTGTCAAATAATCTCCCACACCTACAATAGTAGTACTCAAGTCTCCCGGCGTAGAATCCACAAAATCTTCCTGCGAATGTGTGTGATAAATCAATATCTGCGGTCCATTTACATTTTCTGCCAAGGACAAATCTTGCGTAATCCATTCATCTGCGTTCATCACACTATCATCTACTGAAACAGTCTTATCTACTACATAATAATTATTGAGTAAATAATCCAAATCTACTAATTTTTCCATATTGATTTCACTACTTGTCTCGGTCGTTTCACTCTCCGAATTATCCTCTTGTACTACATCTATCACGACTTCTTCCCCTACGAGTTCTCCATTTTCATCGATATAATTTTCATCATAGGCTTGTGCTTGTAAAATCCATTCCAATGTCGCAGTGTCATCGTTATCTTCTAACACTTCCCCGACTTTTTGACAGTAAGCTAATACTGGAACTAGGGTTTCCACTTGTTGTATCAACCAAGAATCTTCTACACTTTCTTTCATATTATTTTTGGACATAGACAATTGCGGGACAAAAAACATCTCCATTTGTTGTCCCACCCATTCTACGCTACTGAGATTGAAGCTTAGCATATATAGTTTTGATTCTTTTATCAACTGTGCGAAACACACGATTGATATAAGACACAAACCGATCAGCCATTTATAATTTGAATTCTGCGAATTTCTTTTACGTCGTTTTCTCAACTAATCACTCCTCATCACTTGCAAATACCATATTCAAACTTTCTGAAATGGTATAACTTATTCTTTTCACTGTTTCATCCACATTTTTAGGTGTTACAAACATTCCATTTAGATGTGGTGCAATTAGCTCCTTGATTAATTCATATTTTTCTGCTGCATTGTAGGAACCCAAAACCTCTCCTACCGGTTTTAGTGTTTCTGAAGCTTCCATTGCTGTGATGAAATTTTCCATAGTATCATTAACAATAGTCGCTGCATCTACTACGGTGGGCACACCGATTCCAATAACCGGAATACCAACAGTTTCTTGATTTATTCCGCGCCTATGGTTTCCTACTCCTGACCCTGGATGGATACCTGTATCTGCTATTTGTATGGTGCGACTCAACCTTTTGGTACTTCGTGCTGCTAATGCATCTACTACGAGCACACAGTCTGGCTCTGTCTCTCGAACAATTCCATTTATAATTTCTACCGTTTCCATTCCCGTCTGCGCCATTACCCCTGGTACAATTGCACTCACCAAATGTACCTTGTCTTTTCCCATTGCGTATTTCCCATACTCTTTCACGATATGCCTAGTAACACATAGATTATCGACTACATTAGGCCCAAGAGCATCTGGTGTAACGAGCCGATTTCCTAATCCTACGACTAGTATAGATAATTCTTCTTTTTTCGGTAATAAACTTTCTAACTCTCTCGCTATTACTTCTGAAATTTCCCGATGATACTCTTCATCTGGATCACTCATATTGGGAGCTTCTATTGTAATATATGTGCCAACTGCTTTTCCCATGACTTTTGCTCCCTTTTCTGTTAAAATTTTTACTGTAGTGATTTTCAACTCTAAATCTTCAATATTTCGCTCTTCAAGTACCACGCCTTGTACTTCTACATTATCTGATTCAAATCTCTCTTTTGCCTCTAATGCCAAGTCTGTTCTAACATTATATTTCTCTAACATCACACATTCCTTCCTTATATCAAGTTTTTTCTATAGTTTTTGCAAAAATATGGTTTTTATGTATTGACAAGTAGAACTTCTTGACATAAAATTAATGAGTATGTTTCGTCGGGGCGTCCGTGTCCGGATCTGGCGTTACAACTATAATCATAATGAATAATATTTGGAGGTGTACAGATGGCTAATATTAAATCTGCTAAGAAAAGAATTTTAGTTAACGAAACAAAAGCTGCTAGAAATAAATCAATCAAATCAAAGGTGAAGACTTCTATTAAGAAAGTTGAAGTAGCTGTTGCTCAAAAAGATGTTGTTGCTGCAAAAGATGCTCTTAAAGTTGCTATTTCAGAAATCAACAAAGCTTCTAGCAAAGGTGTTTACCACAAGAAAACAGCTTCTAGAAAAATTTCTCGTTTAACAATCGCTGTAAACGGAATTGCTTAATTAGATATTTATTGAATATACTTATAACAAAAACAACTACACCGTCATGTAGTTGTTTTTTTATGTGCATCCAAAGAAAGAGCCTACTCTACCGAGTAGGCTCTCCCTTTGGATGTTATCAATATTTTTAGTTGTCGATAAGTTTGTCTCCATCACTCCAGCTATATAATTTACGTAGCTCTGCTCCAACTTCTTCTAGTTGATGCTCTGCTCCAATTCTTCTCATAGCTTTGAAGTGTGGTGCTTTAACAGCATTTTCTGTTAACCAATCTTTTGCAAATGTTCCATCTTGGATATCTGTTAATACTTTTTTCATAGCTTTTTTAGTTTCATCTGTGATAATCTTAGGTCCTGTAATGTAATCACCATATTCAGCTGTGTTAGAGATTGAATATCTCATTCCTGCAAATCCTGATTGGTAAATCAAGTCTACGATTAATTTCATCTCGTGAATACACTCGAAGTATGCACTTTCTGGCTCATATCCAGCTTCTACTAATGTTTCAAAACCTGCTTGCATAAGAGCTGTAACACCACCACAAAGTACTGCTTGCTCTCCGAAAAGGTCTGTTTCTGTTTCTTCTCTAAATGTTGTTTGAAGAACTCCAGCTCTTGCTCCACCTGTTGCTAATGCATATGCAAGTGCTAAGTCGTGTGCTTTACCTGTTTCATCTTGATGTACTGCGATTAATGAAGGTACACCTTTCCCAATTTGGTATTCGCTTCTTACTGTATGTCCAGGTCCTTTTGGTGCGATCATTGTTACGTCTACACCTTTTGGAGCTACGATTTGTCCAAAGTGAATTGCAAAACCATGAGCAAACATCAACATATTTCCTTCTTCAAGGTTTGGCTCAATTGATTCTTTGTATAATTGACCTTGTAATTCGTCATTGATAAGGATCATGATAATATCAGCTTTTTTCGTAGCTTCTGCTGCTGTAAATACTTCAAATCCTTGTGCTTCAGCTTTCGCCCAAGACTTACTTCCTTCATAAAGTCCAATAATAACGTTACATCCTGATTCTTTTGCATTTAATGCATGTGCATGACCTTGGCTACCATAGCCAATCACTGCGATAGTCTTTCCTTCTAATAGTGATAAATTACAATCTTCTTGGTAATAAATTTTAGCCATTTCTAAACATCCTCCTAATTTTAAATAAATAATATATGTGTAAAGGTTCTCCCTTTATACTCTTATGACACTATAACTCTTTTTGCAACACTTATGGAATAAATACGTCTTTACAGCCTCTGCTAAGTCCTGTAAGTCCTGTCCTAGCTAATTCTAAGATTTCATATCCATCTAACAATTTCAAGAAACCATCTAGTTTTTGTTGTGTACCAGTTAATTCAATAATCAATGATACTTTCTCAACATCCACTACTTTTGCCCTAAAGATATCTGCTATCGCAATTACCTCAGCTCGCTGTGAAGCGCCAACTTTTATCTTGACCATAATTAGCTCTCTGCAAACAGATTCTCCATCTTTCAAAACTTTGATTTCGATGACATCTTCTAGCTTACGAACTTGCTTTTCAATTTGTTCTAAAATCAAATCATCTCCACTAGCTACAATCGTAATTCTTGTAAATCTTGGATCTGCTGTTACACCAGCCGTAATACTATCAATGCTATAACCTCTTCGACTAAATAATCCCGATATACGGCTTAATACCCCAGGGTTGTTATCAACTAATAATGAAAATTTTCTTTGCATATTCCACCTCGACTTTGTTTCTCCCAAAAAACAGAGTGCGTTCTGTTTTTTATATAATATCAATGATACCTGCTATTGTCAACTGATTTTTGTTATTTAATTCAAAAGAGTAGTAAGCTACTTTCATAACCTACTACTCCTCTACATTATACTCTTTATATAATTAGAATTTACCAGCTTTCGCTGCTTCTTCAATAGAAACTGCTACTGCTACTGTCATACCAACCATTGGGTTGTTACCAGCACCGATAAGTCCCATCATCTCAACGTGAGCTGGAACTGATGAAGATCCTGCGAATTGAGCATCACTGTGCATACGTCCCATAGTATCTGTCATACCATAAGAAGCTGGACCTGCTGCCATGTTGTCTGGGTGAAGTGTACGTCCTGTACCACCACCTGAAGCAACTGAGAAATATTTCTTTCCTTGCTCGATACATTCTTTTTTGTATGTACCTGCTACTGGATGTTGGAAACGTGTTGGGTTTGTTGAGTTACCTGTGATAGAAACGTCAACTGCCTCTTTATGCATGATAGCAACACCTTCTGTTACATCGTTAGCTCCATAACAGTTAACTTTTGCACGAAGTCCTTCTGAATATGGTTTTCTGAATACTTCTTTTACTTCGCCTGTTGCATAATCCATCTCTGTTTCAACAAATGTAAATCCATTGATACGTGCGATGATTTGTGCTGCATCTTTACCAAGTCCGTTTAAGATAACGCGTAATGGTTCTTTACGTACTTTATTTGCTTTTTCTGCGATTCCGATCGCACCTTCAGCTGCTGCGAATGACTCGTGTCCAGCTAAGAATGCGAAACATTTTGTATCTTCTTCAAGTAACATTTTTCCAAGGTTACCATGTCCAAGACCTACTTTTCTTTGGTCTGCTACTGATCCAGGAATACAGAATGATTGTAATCCTTCTCCGATTGCTGCTGCTGCATCTGCTGCTTTTCTGCAATCTTTTTTAATTGCAATTGCTGCACCTACTACGTAAGCCCATTTTGCATTTTCAAAACAAATTTGTTGAATTCCTTCTACTTGTGTATACACATCTAAACCAGCTGCTTTTGTAATTTCTTCTGCTTCTTCGATAGAAGAAATTCCATAGCTATTAAGTACTGCATTGATTTGGTCGATACGTCTTGAGTATGATTCAAATAAAGCCATTTTTATATCCTCCTTCTATTCTTTACGTGGGTCAATTACTTTCGCTGCATCTGCAACACGTCCATATTGACCTTTCGATTTTTCTAAAGCTACTTCTGCACTATCTCCAGCTTTCATGAAGTCCATGAATTTACCAAAGCTAATGTATTCATATCCAATGATTAATTCTTCTGAATCTAAAGCGATTCCTGTAACATAACCTTCAGCCATCTCTAAGTAACGAGGTCCTTTAGCTAATGTTCCATACATTGTACCAACTTGTGAACGAAGTCCTTTTCCTAAATCTTCAAGACCTGCTCCGATTGGAAGTCCGCCTTCAGAGAATGCACTTTGTGTACGTCCATACACGATTTGTAAGAATAATTCTCTCATTGCTGTATTGATAGCATCACATACTAAGTCAGTATTTAATGCTTCTAGTAAAGTTCTTCCTGGTAGGATTTCAGATGCCATCGCTGCTGAGTGTGTCATTCCTGAACATCCGATTGTCTCAACTAATGCCTCTTGAATAATTCCCTCTTTTACGTTTAATGTTAGCTTACAGGCACCTTGTTGTGGTGCACACCAGCCTACACCGTGTGTCAAACCAGAAATATCTGTAATTTGTTTTGATTGTACCCATTTTCCTTCTTCTGGAATTGGAGCTGCACCATGGTTAACTCCTTGAGCTACTGGGCACATTGCTTCTACTTCATGTGAATAGATCATGTTAATACTCCTTTCAAATATCTAATAATATAAGAGTTGCCTCTTGGTGTTCGTTATGTATTTAACACCATTCGTATTATTTTCTCATAAACGAGCGAATTCGTCTATAACTTTTTTATAATTTGTTTATTTTCGACATTTTATTGCTTTTCATTTAGAACAGTTTCGTTTCTTTATCTATTTTTATAATATTTCTTTCCTTCTATTGCAATACTTCCGCTAAATATTCCCAGCGTTCTGTTTCTCTCCAAACAGAATCTACAATTAAAGTATCTAGGAACTCATACGAAATGAATCGAACATATCCCGCCGCTTCTTTTGCATCTTCTAGTGAACTGTCATATAATGCAAATACATGCAATTTTGCTATCTCTACTACTTCATTTCCATAACTATCTATGATAGTATATTCTATTTCTAATTCATACTCTGCATCTTGCGTAATCTCTAAATTTCTTAGATATTCTAGTTTTTCTTCTAGCTCTTCTCTGTTGAATGAAATATCTTCCGAAATATTACCATCTTCTTCATCTGTAGCTGTTACTGCTTTAAAGAAACGTTCTTCATCTATTTCATCTTCTAGATACATATACACATCTTCTACTTCTAATATCGGCAATGCATTCCATTTCGCCGTCAGATGAACCGCCCCAGTTTGACGGGTACTTAACTCTTGATACAGTTCGTCTGTACTGCCAAATGTTGCATTTTTCCCTTCATTAATTCCTGTGTATTGTACCTCACCTACAAACCACCCTTCAAATGTATATCCTTCTTTGGTTGGTTCTTGTTCAAATGAAACGCCATATAACACATTGTACGAAGATGGGTTGTCTGCTTCTATAACACCTTCTGCTAAATCGTAGGTAATTTCATACGTTGAAGGCATGCAGGTATACGCAAAGAAAATACCACGTTCTGGCTGCGAGACAGTACTAGGAATACTATAACTTTCTGTGACTCCAGCCGCACTAATCCCTGATGTTACGACCGACGCCCCTAGATAAAATCCATTCGGCAAAGCACTAGAAAGTACATCCTCATTAATATTAATACTATATCCATACTTTTGACTGGTTTCCTTATTTTGGAGTACATACATGGTCCCGTTATCTGCATTACCTTCTCCATACTGGAATCCCCCTGCTTTTAATTCTGACGTATTGATATAGGTTATGGATTGTAATTCTACAAACACTGAGGTTGTCGTATTCATCGTTCCACTATAACTCGTTGCACCTGCATTATAACGCCCTGTTGATACTTTGATATCATTGATTAAATAGGTCGTTCCATGAGATAGGTAAGTATAGTAATCCGAAACATCATTTGCAACTAAATTGCCATTGATATAGACATCCACCGTCCCCCAATCTGATAGATCACTTGCCACTCCTCCATCAAGATACGCATTCAAATCAAAAGCATAATAATTAATATCCCAGACCGCGTATAGTACCGCCGTGCCATTTGCGTCGCTCGTCAGATTACTTACACTCTGTCCATTACTATATATCACACCACCTGCAGCACTCGTGGACCATCCTGCAAATGTATACCCTGTCCTCACGAAAATGTTTCCTGCTAAATTCGCGGCCACATCATACGTCATAGCTGTACTTGCCATCGCATTACTTCCACCATTCCCATTATATACAATACTATACGTATTCGGTGTCCAAATCGCATACAAAGTAATAGGCACGTCTGCGCCATAGTAGGATCCTGCATAATAATCTACTGTCGTATCATCTGGTGAAAATCCCCATCCCTGGAATGTATAGCCTGTTTTCGTAGGGATTTGTGATGTAATGGTAAGTAAGGAACCATAGTATTTTAGTTGACTAGCTGGTGCATTCGCTCCTCCATTAGCATCAAAAGAAACTGGATACGTATAGGTGTTTAATTCAACATATACATCTGTAGTCTTAGTAATCGTACCACTGTAACTTTCTGCGCCCGCATTGTATTTCCCGACTGCAGGCTTGATATCATTAATGAGATACGTCGTACCATATTCATAGTCCACCCTATGATCCACAATATCATTCCAGATTAATTTGCCATTGATATATAAATCAAAAGTTCCCCATGCATCGAACGTATCCCATCCCGTAGTTCCTCCATAGTAAGCACCATCTAAAATGGCACTGATATCGAGAAAATACGTCGTCGCCATGGGCATAATCGCATAATCCATGACATCAGATAACGTGTTAATAGGATTCAATTCACCGAGCAACTCAATTGCTTCCATATCTTCTGCTACTTCTATGTCACTGGCTTCCTCTGTGCTATCTATCTCTTTCGTGCTACTTGTCTCTTCTGTGTTACTCGCTTCCTCTGTGCCGACTGTCTCTTCTGTGCCGACTGCCTCTTCTATGCCGACTGTCTCTTCTGTTCCGACTGTCTCTTCTGTGTTACTCATTTCCTCTGTGCTGCTTGTTTCTTCTGTACCGACTACCTCTTCAGTTCCGACTACCTCTTCTGTGCTACTCATTTCCTCTGTGCTCGTAGGACTATTCACACGCTCTAAAGCATATGCCGATATCATATTTGTATTGAGATACAATAAACATAGCACTATTGCTACTATTCTCTTAACTGTTTCTTGTTTCACGTTCTTTTTCAAACTCCTTTCTGGTATCTTCTTGTTATTGTTATTTTGTGCTCAACAAAATAAAGTATCACTGATACTTTCCGTTATAATTATACATTCATGTATTCGCCTCCTTTTCATATTTACCAGAAGGGAATCATCTCTCTCACACAATTAGATATGCCAAAGTAATGTATATGTCTATCCATACACACCAGTTCGATGCATTTAGCATCATTGAAATAATATTTTTTTACGTTTCACATTTTAATAATTGAAATATATTGAAAAGAACTTTCAATATTTTGTGTAGACAAAGAGATGTTTTCTCTTCTTTGATATTTGATTATTTTAACATATGTTTTGGTGAACGTCGAGTAGATTTTTATATAAAAGCGTCTTACTACATTTTGGCTCATCCACATTATTACTTGTATTCCACATAGATACCCTGGCTTCACGGACGAGGTGCAAATTACGACATCGCTTCATGAAGTCACTTGTATTGATAACGTGCTTATGCAAGATTTGAAAACGTTGATATCTAAAAACACATATTCTACTATCAGTGACAATCCACGTTAAGAAGCTAAAATACTATTTATAACTAATTGTGAGCGGCACGCATCTGTTTGAACGCGTAGCGTGCGTTTTGCGTGAGCGAACATATAGATGTTGCAAGTAGTATTTCAGCTTTAGTGGTCACAGGTAGTAGAATATGCGTTTTCAGATTTAATTGTGTTTAAGAATCATGCGTAAACTCTTAGATACAACCGTGGCTGAATAGTTATTCCTTCCCTTCAAGAGATGATGATAGCATCAACAACTCTGATTGAACGCTAAAAATATTAATTCCTGTAGCCAATAGCTCTACAAATGTATTTACTATCATTGTAACTGCAAGTGCTTCCATAGGTATTCCTAGTTGGTTGTACAAAATCGTATAACATGTCAAGGCTCCACCTGTGATAGGAGGTGTTGCAATCGACAAAAGTACGGAAACAAATATCACCATAATCATCCAAGTAATATTCATTTCTACTGCATAGATTTCTGACATCGCAAAGGCACCAGCTACAAATATCAGCATGATTCCTGGCATATACACTACTTGTCCGAATGGCAATCCAAAATCTACAATTTTCTTACGTATTCCTAATTTATTTGTACATACATCTACGCTTATAGGGTATGCGATGGATGAGGATCCTGTTGCAAGTCCTACGAGAATACTTGGAAATGATTTCTTGACATACGCTCGGATATTCACTTTTGTTTTTATCTTAAGCTCTCCACAATACATCATGATTATTGCACACATACCGATCAGAACTAGTAACACAAATTTATAGGAATGAACTAATACTGTATATTCTTTTTTGATCATCATATTAAAAATGCTGATGAATATAAACAATGGCATAACCATATTAATACAGCTCATAAGATATTGTATTAATATATTACCCTGCTCTATTAAGTCAATCACTGCAGTAACCTTCTGACCTAATATCAAAATAGCGATACCTACAAATATCGCCAATGTTATAATCTGCATCGGGTTGGATTCTACAAACGGCGAAAAGAAGTTATCTGGTATCATATTCAAAAATAGTTGAAAAATACTCGTAAATGCTGATGCCGAAGCTTCTGAACTCGTAAGCACCACATCGAACATCGTCATAAATATTGCAGAAATTACTGCTGCAAATACAAAGGATAATCCGAAAAATCTTGCGATTAATTTCTTTCCGATACTCTCTAAGGTTCCTATGTCTCCAATATTATACACACCCCATACTACTGATAAGAAAATCACGGGGCCTGCAACCGCTGTAATGATTCCCGTTAACGTGTCAGAAATAGGTGTGATAAAGTTCGTAGATACTGCACTCGCAATTTCTTCTGGTAGCCACCCACAAATAATACCGAATACCACTGCACTTACAATGGCTATAATCAGTTTCATCACTGAACTACATTTCTTCTTAGGTAGCGTTATGGTAATAATATTTCTACCTTTTATGTATTGCCACATCGGAAGTGCTCCAATAGCGCTATATAAATTACGCATGATTAAGCTAATATCTTTCTCTTCTACTCCCACAAGTGGATTATAGCATGTATTAGAGAGTTGTATTTGAATACGAGATTTTCTCCATTTATTATCAAATACAAGAGAAAATTCTTGTTCTTCTCCAAACCTTTCTCTATAATTCAACAATACTTCTTCTAGCATAAATGTTATCCGTATCATTTCTTTCTCATTCATACCATATTTTTGTAATTCTTCTCTAATCTGAACACATGACGCATTGATTGAATCCAACGTTAATTTTTTCATCTTATCCCCCTATAAAAAGAAAATATCCATCATCCCAATTCGCTATATTTATATTGGCTCAAATTATTCTTCTAACATAGAAATTGCTAGCTTTAATGCCTCACGTACAGAATGTCGCCTGTTTTGTTCTCGCTTTCCGCTAAAATTAAACTGCTTTACAACAACTTTCCCATTGATACAACATCCAATATAGGTCAATCCCACTGGCTTTTTCGCACTTGCTCCACCTGGACCTGCTACACCTGTTACACTCAATACTACATTTGAATTGGCCACATTTGCTCCCCCTATCGCCATTTCTCTAGCGGTTTGTTCGCTCACAGCGCCAAACTCTTCTAATGTCTCGTGTTGTACGCCCACAATTCTTTCTTTTGCTTCATTCGAATACGTAATATATCCTTCGTTTACACATCCTGATGCGCCACTAACATTTAAGATTGTTCCGATTAATAGTCCGCCTGTACATGATTCTACAGTGGTAATGGTATAGTTCTTTTCTAATAACAAGCCAACAATTTTTTCCTCGATCAACATATACTTACCTCCTTAAAATAATACATTTCTTTTATTATATCAGTTTTACATTCCACCTTGTGTAAGAACTTGTTTATTTTTCACTACATAATCCACAAGTGAAATAATAGTAAGTGCAACTGCAATCCATTTCACTAGTGACTCAAGTGTATAAAAAATTCCGCCTAAGTCTGCTATCATAAATATGACCATCGCCATGTGAGAAACCGTCTTGAATTTCCCCCACATACTGGCTGCTATTACAATTCCATTATCAGAAGCAACTAAACGGAATCCGCTAATAATAAACTCACGACTAATAATAATGATAACGATCCAAGCTTCTAATTTCCCCCATGAAATCAAACAAATCATAGCGGATGCAACTAATAGCTTATCTGCAAGCGGATCCATAAATTTCCCAAAGTTAGTTACTAAGTTGTATTTTCTAGCTAGATATCCATCAAAAAAGTCTGTAAGACTAGCAATACAGAATAAAAGCAAAGCAATCCATTTATCCATTCCTGGTACAATGTCATACAGCATAAACACTACAAAAAATGGAATCATAAGTACTCTCAATACAGTTAATTTATTTGGCAAATTCATTTTCATTATATCATCTCTCCTATCAAATCGTATTCTAAAGCTCCTGATACTTTCACTTTTACAAAATCGCCTGAAACTAATTCTTCTCCTGTATTAATAAAAATAAACCCATCTACATTTGGCGCATCTTTATAGGTTCTTCCCACATAGACATTCTCATCTGCGACTTTTCCTTCCACCATAACTAGTAATTCACGACCAATCATATCTTCAGCTAAATCAAATGATATCTCTTGTTGTAATTCCATGATTTCCGCCTGTCTATCTTCTTTAATTGATTCTTCGATTTGATTGTCCATAATGGCAGCAGGTGTATTTTCTTCTGGTGAATACGTAAATACTCCAAGTCGATCGAATTCCATCTCATCCACAAAATTCATCAATTCTTCATGCTGCTCTTGTGTTTCTCCTGGAAAGCCTGTGATGAGTGAAGTTCGAAGTGCTATCTCTGGAATTTCTTCTCTTAATCTATTGATAATTGTAATTAATTGTTCCTTCGATGTTCTGCGACCCATACGTTTTAAGATATCATCAGATGCATGTTGTATCGGCAAGTCAAGGTATTTGCATATCTTGTCTTCTTCTTTGATTACCTGTATCAACTCTTCTGTAATTTCTTCTGGATAACAATAAAGTATTCTCACCCAATATAGACCACTAATTTGACATAGTTTCTTTAATAATTCTGGCAAAGTTTTTTTTCCATACAAGTCTTGTCCATAAACAGTAGTTTCTTGTGCAACTAAAATCAATTCTCGTACACCTTGTTCTGCAAGTTCCTCTGCCTCTTTTAGAATGCGTTCCATAGGTACACTACGGAAATTACCTCGAATCTTAGGTATAATACAGTACGTACAGTGTTTATCACATCCCTCTGCTATCTTTAAATAAGCAAAATGACCTCCCGTAGTCACAAGTCGCTTTGTATCTACTATCGGTAGTGCGTCTATACTCTGCATTTTAATAGAAGCTTGTCCTTCTAATGCCTCATCAATCGCCTCTAATATCTTGTCATAAGAAGTTGTTCCTAGGATTGCATCCACTTCTGGAATTTCTTCTATTATTTCTTCTTTATAGCGTTCTGCAAGACATCCAGTTACTACAAGGACTTTTGCACTTCCATTCTTACGGTATTCTGACATCTCGAGAATATTTTGAATACTCTCTTCTTTTGCATCATGAATAAAGCAACAAGTATTTATCACTATGATGTCTGCAGTGCTCTCATCATCTGTCATCTGATAGCCTCTTGATGCCAACATTCCTAACATTACCTCCGAGTCTACCAAGTTCTTATCACATCCTAGTGATATAAATAAAATCTTCATCTATCTTAATTCTCCTTTTAGTTAAAACAAGGCAGATACTTTCGCATCTGCCATCTACTTATGATTTTCTATTCTTCTGAATCATCATCTTCAGCAATAATCTTAATCTTTGAATTGTTTAATTCGTCGATTGCAATAGATAATGGCTTATCTGCTTCTTTTGCATATACCAATGGTTGTTCTCCATCGATAATTTGTCTCGCACGTTTCGATGTAGCTACAACAATAGAATATCTACTATTAACAATCTTAGTAGCTCCCTCCTCAACATCTTGGTTTACTACTTGCATCAAATCTGTGTATGATGGATGTAACATAAATATTTCTCCTTTCAAACTTACAATAGCTCTAATTCTTTTTTTATCTGATTCATAAATGCTTCATTACGAATACTTTTATAATGTTCGTGTTGAATAATCCTATGCATCTGCTCTACACAAACATCCAATTGATCATTTACTATCAAGTAATCATAGGAATCCATGTACTGTGATTCTTCAACGGCACGCTTCATGCGGGAATCGATAACTTCCTGTGTTTCTGTCCCTCTACCTATCAAACGATCTCTAAGCATCGTCGCATTCGGTGGAGTAACAAACAGTAATAAAGTCTCTGGGAACTTCTCTTTAATCTCTAAAGCTCCTTGTATCTCTATCTCTAAAATAACATCTTTCCCTGCTGCTAATTGTTCTTCTACATACGCACACGGCGTACCATAGTAATTATTAACATACTTAGCATACTCTATTAACTCTTGTTGTGCAATCATTTTTTCAAATTCTTCTGTTGTTTTGAAGAAATATTCACATCCGTTCACTTCCCCTTTTCTCGGTTCTCTCGTTGTAGCCGAGATTGATAATGCGTAATTATCGTATCTTTTAAGTAGTTCTCTCATTATCGTTCCTTTCCCAGCTCCTGAGAAACCAGAAACGACGATTAAAATGCCTTTTTTATTCATAATTTTCTTACCTTCCACACATTACTTCTGTTGAATAACTTTTAGCCCTTTCAAGCTCTTTTCCGCTTCGCTTCAATTCGCTTGAGGCTAGCGCCATTCTTCCACACATTACTTCTGTTGAATAACTTTTAGCCCTTTCAAGCTCTTTTCCGCTTCGCTTCAATTCGCTTGAGGCTAGCGCCATTCTTCCACACATTACTTCTGTTGAATAACTTTTA
>JAWXVA010000018.1:0-33289 GCA_044425815.1 Eubacteriales bacterium | reverse complement strand
CAATCATCATCAGAGAGAAAATTTATATATAAGATACTGTTTATACATTTGCTGTCAGCAACGAAATACTGTATAATAACTTCTAATACACAATTTTACAACAGAAAGGACTTACTTATGATTATTAAACCAGTTTGTAATATAAAGGGTATATTTGAAATACCAGGCGATAAATCTATTTCTCACCGCGCTGTAATGTTTGGTGCAATCGCTAAAGGCACTACACGCATCACAAATTTCCTAAAAGGTGCTGATTGCTTCTCTACCATTGAATGTTTTCGTGCTATGGGCATTGAAATCGAAGAGACAAATTCCGAAATTATTGTTCACGGAAAAGGATTAAGAGGATTGCAGCAACCCGTCACTACACTTGATGTTGGAAACAGCGGCACTACTACCAGACTCATTTCAGGCATTTTGTCTGGTCAAGATTTTGAAACTATCCTTTCTGGTGATGCATCATTAAATATGCGTCCTATGAAACGTGTTCAAACACCGCTTTCTATGATGGGGGCTAATATCACTAGTATGAATCATGATGGATGTGCACCACTTCATATTGCACCCAATCATTTGCACGGTATCATCTACCATTCACCAGTTGCCTCTGCGCAAGTGAAATCAGCTATTTTACTAGCAGGGCTATATGCAGATAACAAGACTACTGTTATCGAGCCTAGTCTTTCCAGAAACCATACGGAATTAATGTTAAAACAATTTGGTGCTACTATAGAATCTAATCTTACAGAAGTAATGGATTCCGACGGACACACTAGAATGCTTCCAACCGCTACAATTTCACCTTGCGAAGATCTATATGCCCAAGACATTGTCGTTCCTGGTGATATATCCTCTGCTGCATATTTTATTGCTGCCGCTCTGCTTGTTCCAGGTTCTGAAGTCCTTGTAAAAAATGTTGGCATCAACCCAACTAGAGCTGGAATCTTAGAAGTTTGTAACAATATGGGAGCCAATATTGCATTTGTAAATGAACGGAGCGCTGGCGGAGAACCTGTTGCTGATTTGCTTGTGCGATACAGCAAACTTCACGCGACTACAATCGAAGGGGATATTATCCCAACCTTAATTGATGAAATCCCTATGATTGCTGTAATGGCTGCTCTTGCTGACGGCACTACTATTATACGTGACGCTGCTGAATTAAAAGTAAAAGAATCTAATAGAATTGATACGGTTGTAGCTGGTCTCAGTAACATGGGTGTCGATATCACTCCAACTGAAGATGGCATGATTATAAAAGGTAGCACTACTCTACATGGTGCAACCATTGATAGTTATATGGACCATCGAATCGCTATGGCTTTCGCTATTGCTGGATTGGTCGCTGATGGCGAAACTACTATTGTAGATTCGCATTGTGTTGATATTTCATTTCCAGATTTTTGGAATATGATAGACAAAATCATAGTAGAATAATTTATACTCAAAAAGCATCTATCTATCATTGGTATTCGTATATTACCATATGTTAAATAGATGCTTTCTTATCATTTGTGCCTAAGTAATTATGCATAATCCTTTAACACACACACCACACTATCGGCTATTTTTCTCGCTTTATCCGTTATTCTATTACAATTATCTCTCTCCTCTATTCGTGGATCAATATCTGCAACTTTGAATCCTTTTTTGACATAATACCCATCTCGAAGCAATCCTCGTAATACTCCTGGTATTGTAGCACGAACTTCGTAACTGCTTCCCTTACCAGCCACTAGTGGTTCTAAGCTTTCTTCTACATACTCCTTGATGCAAGCAATCACCTCTCCTTGCTCTATCACATCCCCAATAGCTTTCACATTACAGAATACTCCCGACTGCGGTGCATGAATGACACGTTCTTTATCAACACCATTAATCTTGCCTGGAATTCCTGTATTCACTATGGCATATCCTTGCGAAATAATGTGTCCCAATGTTTCTCCACGCATAGTTTCTATTACAAAGTGAACATCTTTTCCTGCTTCAAATCCTGGTCCTAGTGCAATCGTTAATGGCGCCATATCAATCGTTGTTCCCAAATTGCGTTTTGCTATAATCGCATCAATCACTACAATCGGTGATAATAGCGGTATGCTTTTCCCATGAGGGTCTACTATTATAGGTACTTTCCCACTTTGTACAATACTTTCCGCTACATCTTCCAACTGATTATCAAACGCTGTTCCGAAACAATACGGTGCCTCTATTAACTCTGCTTGCACACCTTCCACCTCTGCCCCTTTATCATACACAGCCTCACTAAAGGCCACTTTTCTACGTATCGCAGCTGGTTTTTCTGTTTCTAGACCTAATACCTTATAACCTTCTCTATGTAATCTGTGGATAATACCTGTTGCCAAATCTCCCGCTCCACGTACCACAATCCACCCCAACTGATGGCGCGATTTGCAAAACAATTCTTCAACAGCTCCATCATTTTGTAATTTATTATAAATTCGTCTTCCGCTTTCTTGTAATTCTACAGTATCACATTTATTAAGTACTACATAATATAGCCGATTCCCTACATTTTTTCTACCCATTTCATCACTAGAAATCATAGATAAGAGAACCGTCTCTGTTAATATACCTACCGAATTTTCTATTTGCTGCTCTGCTAATTCTTGCTCGATTTTTTCTGCCCGTTCACTATAGCGAAAGCACACTTCTTCCAGCGGTTTCCTAAGAGCATCCATTCCCACTACATTGATAACAACATTGCACCCTGGTAAGATAACTGGTTCTGTATCATTCGGTATTTTACATGGCTTTCCTTTGGCACCATCCGCTTCAATAAGTACAATATCTGCACATTGAATATACTTTTCCAACTCATTTTTTGCTAGTGATCCCCACTTTCCAGATTCTAACGGAGTCCCAACTACTGCGTACCGTTTGTCATGCCATACGTCATGTACTTCTCGTAAATTCTTTGCTTGGTAACGATAGGGTGGTTCCCATATATGCGTGGTCGTAGTCACCAATACTTTGAATCCCTCTTTTGCATACAGTTTTGCCATATCATACATTACCGTTGTTTTCCCACCTGCACCAACGATAGATATGATAGGCTTTTCCCCTTTTAATCTTCTAAGGATTTCTAACATCTATATCCTCCAATTCTTGTTCTGGAATCTGGTATATAAATGTCTGTTCAAGGTGTCGCATCACCACTTGTTTTCCACCTTTATCTCCTTCCATTCCAGATAATTCAGAATAGAATTCCTGGCTAAAAATCACTGGATTCCCCATTCGATTTCCATGACCACAGATTCCTATAGGGTGTGTCTCTTGATCGTACTTCTCAATAAAATCTACAATGGACTTTTCTTGCAAGTAAGGTTGATCACTTACCACAAATAAGCACGCTTCTGAGTCCCTATCTAATTCTAATAACGCTTCCACCCCTAAATGTATAGAATAAGAAATCCCCCATTCAGGATTAGAATTTCGTATCGCTTTTAACACTGTTGTCGTTATTTCCACATCGGTATCAGCATATTCTTTTTTAGGTATAGTAAATTTTTCTTCTGCCAGCTCAATGATCTCTTGATGTTGTGCCACAACGATAATATGCTTTATAAGACCTTTATCTTGAACGGCAACTACCTTCTCTAGAATCGACGCAAACATTGGCTGCCCATTCATTTCATGTAATAATTTATTTTCGCCAAATCTCACACTATTTCCTGCTGCCAATATAATTGCATCCACTTTCGCCAACTCCCTTCTACACTGCCCTTCTTCGCGCTTACATTCTTCCTGCTCTCCATTGAATTAATTGCCCTACAATAGATATTGCTAATTCTTCTGGTGTCTCTGCTCCGATATCAAGTCCTATAGGCGTAATCACTCGTTCTCGGATTCCTGTATATCCTTCCGATTCTAATTGTGCAAACACTTTTTTTCTTTTCACCTTACTTCCCATGACACCAAGATAGCTTGCCTGCGTGGATAATGCATACCTTACTGCTTCTGTATCACCTTTATGTCCTCTCGTCATGATACAAAAGCCATCTTTATTTCCAATAGGTCCGACACAAGATAATCGTTCTTCATATTGTTCTTCTGATGCAACAATCACCTCTTCCGCCTCAGGAAATCGTGCATGCGCAGCAAATTCTGCTCGATCATCTATTATCACATATCGGAATCCTAGATATGTTAATAGTTTCGCTACTTCTAATGCTACATGTCCACCACCCACTAAAATAATTCGATGAGCACTCGTTAATGGCAATTTTATATGCGCTTGTAAATCAACGTTTTCCTGCTCTCTTTTCTTTAAGACTTTTACTAAGTTTTCAGAAACGCCTAAACATAAGTCAGCTTCTTGATTCTCCTCTATGCAGCACAGCGCTTCTTCCATCACATCCTGCAGTCCAGAAGAATGAAGCAGTGGGAAATATAAAATCTTCGTATTGCCACCACAAACCATTCCCAGTGCACCAGCTTTTTCATTATCGAGGACAAATTCTTTCGTAGTAGGAATCGTTTCCTTAACATCCGTTTTTTCTAATGACTGCAACATCAATAATGCTTGTTCCGTACAGGTGTATTCCAACAGGCCGCCACCAATGGTTCCTTCTAAGACTCCTGTCTTATCCACCAACATAGTAGCTCCTGATTTACGTGGCGTAGAACCAGTGGAACTTACTACTGAGACTACTATACATTCTGAATTTTCACCAACTGTTTTATCTGTTATTTTATTGAGAATTGCTTCTATTATTTTCTTCATATTAATTCACTACATTCCCTTTCCAAATGCACAATTCGGGAAATGACACTGCTCACAAGACAAGCACAACCCTCCATGACCTAGCCCTGCTAACCAGTCTGGAGTTACTCTCTCTCCTGCTAATATCCAAGGCAATACGATATCAAATATCGTTCGTTTGGAGTACATTACGCAACCTGGTAATCCACACACAACTCTATCATCGGGTAAATAAGAAACTAAAAACATTGCTCCCGGAAGCACTGGTGCTCCGTAACTCACTATTTCAACTCCTGCATTTTTAATTGCAAGAGGTGTTCTATCATCTGGATCCACACTCATACCACCCGTACAAAGAATCAGCTCTATTCCCTCTGCATCCATTTGTTGAATCGTCGCCGTGATTTGTTCAGGATTATCATCACAAATAACATGGGCTTTCATCTTACAACCATATGCTTCCATCTTTTCTTTCAAAACTGGTGTGAATCTATCCTCTATTAACCCGTGATAAATTTCACTTCCTGTATTAATAATTCCAAAATCCAATTTCTGAAGTGGGAGTAATTTCAGTAATGGTTCTTCCCCTACTGCCTGCTTTACTTCTTCCATCTTATTTTTCTCAATAATGAGCGGTATAATGCGTGTTCCACATAATTTTTCACCTTTTTTTACTGGGTATCCTGAAGTTCTAGTTGCTATCATCATATTCCCTATGCTATTAACCATGCGTAATCGCTCTACATCCACTAATAACAAACCATCTTCTTCTGCTATCAGCTCTATCTTGCCTTCTTTCGCCTCAGTAGCATACATATTCTGATTTCGACAAAGTTCGCATAATATCTCTGCCGCTTCATTTTCATGTAACATCTGCTCATCAGCTTCCCATATATATAAATGTTCTTTTCCAACACTCAACAAGATCTCAATATCTATTTCTTGCACAATGTGCCCTTTGCGAAATATTGCATCCTTCGTTATCCCTGGAATAATCTGTGTAATATCATGGCACAAAACTTGTCCAACCGCATCTTGTGTTCTAATTAATTTCATAGCATTGATCCTTATTATATCTTTCTAAATATTCTTTATAAATATTCTTTATAATTTATTTTTTATAGTCTCTTACTTCTCATCTTCAAGACATTTCAGTGCAATCATTTCAGCAGTAATTGGTAATGTATCAAATCGATGTCCCGTTGCATGGAATATTGCATTTGCAATGGCTGGTGCCGGAGTATTGATTACTACTTCCCCTATAGATTTCGCGCCAAATGGTCCTGTTGGTTCATAGCTACTTTCAAATTCCACGCGAATCTTCCCTACATCTAATCTTGTAGGAATCTTGTATTGCATAAAGGAATCATTTAACATGCGTCCTGCTTTATTATATTGAACATTTTCAGTAAGTGCCATTCCTATTCCTTGTGCAATTCCACCTTCTGTTTGAATACGAGCAAGATTTGTATTAATAACTGTCCCGCAGTCTACAACAGCCACGTAATCCACAATATCAACTTGTCCTGTCATTTTATCCAATTCAATTTCTGCAATTCCTACCATAAATGGTGGAGGAGAAACTGGAGAATAATGAGACTCACACGCACGGATAATATTACTATCTCCTAATACCGATGCATAGCCGATTTCACGCAACGACACCTTCTTACTTTGATCTAGTATATAGGCATATTTCCCGTCAAACTCTACTTCTTCTGGTGTAGCTCCCAGCATTTTTGCACTAACTTCTATGATTTGTTCTCGAATCTTCTCACAAGTCTTAATTACCGCTGCCCCCGTAATATACGTGGTACTTGAAGCATAAGACCCTGCATCATATGGTGATTGATCCGTGTCTACTCCGTGCACAATAATATCTTCCACATTACATTCCAAAGATTCTGCTGCCATTTGAGCAAGGATTGTATCACAACCTGTTCCCATGTCAGACGCACCAATCATCATAGTATAAAATCCATCATCATTTAATTTAATCTCTACCGCTCCTGTATCAATCACAGAAATACCTGATCCTTGCATCGACAATGCCATCCCTACAGATCGTACTTTTCCATTCCCCATATCTCTCGATGGATATTTTCCATCCCAATCTATCATTTCTTTTGCTTTAGCTACACAGCGGTCTAATGCGCAACTATTACATGTTTCTCCATAATAACTTTGCATCACTTGGCCTTCTTGTGTCATATTCATTTCACGCAATTTGGCAGGATCTATTTTTAATTGAAAAGCCAATTCTGTCACAAGTGATTCTACGGCAAATATCCCTTGTGTTGCTCCATATCCTCTGTATGCTCCTCCACCCATTGTGTTTGTATATACTACATCACTATCGAATTTATAGGCATTCGCTCCTGCATAGAGACTAAGCGCTTTATGTCCTGTTAGCCCGACTGTAGTAGGACCATGTTCTCCATATGCACCAGCATTTGATAACGTATACATCTGCAATGCCTTTATAACACCATGCTCATCTGCCCCAATTTTCGCAGTGATTTTCATTTCATGACGTGGACTACCATTTGTAAATGACTCTTGTCTTGAATAAATCATTTTCGCTGGTTTCCCTGTTTTTAATGTTACAATCGCTGGGAACAATTCACTTACCAATGATTGCTTTGCTCCAAATCCTCCCCCTATACGAGGTTTCACTACACGAACTTTTGACTTCGGAAGATCTAATGCTGTTGCTGCTATACGTCGCACATGAAATGGTACCTGTGTTGAACTCACAATATTCAGTCTGCCATATACATCTAAATGCGTATATGTGCGAAACGTCTCCATCATCGCTTGATGGTTTGCTTTTGTATGATATGTGCGTTCTACTACATGAGCACATTTTGCAAATTCCGCCTCCACATCTCCATAGCTACATGAATCTGTAGAACACAGATTTCGTTTTGCATCGGTTCCTGCCCAATCAGCCAAAGAATGAAAATTATCTTCTGGGTGTACGATAATTTCATGATCTTTGGCTATCGTAAGATCTAGTAATGGTTCCAACACCTCATACTCTACTTTCAATAATTTCATTGCTTTATTTACCGCTTTTTCATTTTCCCCAGCTATGATTGCAACTGGGTCTCCTACACATCTAATATGAGAATCTAATATTAGATGATCATAAGGACTTGGTTCTGGATATGATTGTCCTGCCATTGTAAATCTCGTCTGCGGAACATCTTGGTAGGTCAAAATACAAGCGATATCTGGTACCTTCATGGCAACTGCTTTATTAATATTTAGTACATTTGCACGTGCATGTGGACTTCGAAGCACTTTTACTACAAGTGCATTACTTGGCGCTAAGTCCTCTGTATAAACAGGTTTCCCTGTCACCAACATCATAGCATCTTTTTTTCGAACTGGTTTTGTAATATGTTTCATCTTCTATTCTCCCTTTTCACGAAGTAGGAATTTCTCAATTGCTCTTAATTGCCCCATGTATCCGGTACAACGACATAGGTTCCCTACCAAATACGCCTTGATCGATTCTTGTGTAGGATTCTGCAATTCACTCTTCATTGCTAATACATTCATAATAAATCCTGGGCTGCAAAACCCACATTGTTCTGCTCCTTCATCTGCTAGAAACGCCCCAAATTCTTCTGCTTCTTTCTGTAACCCTTCCAGCGTAGTCACTTCATGACCATTAGCTCTAGCTGCAAGTACCGAACAAGAAAGTACCGGTGTTCCATCTAAATGAACTGTACATAACCCACAATTTGCTGTTTCACAGCCACGTTTCACACTATAACATCCTTTTGTTCTTACATAATCTAGTAATAGCATATCTGCCGAAATATCATCCTGATATTGTTTTCCATTAATTTTAACTTTAATTTTCATAAGTTCCTCCTGTAAGTTCCTCAATCGATCTGCTAATAAGTACTTCGCACAATCTCTTGCGATATTCCTTACTACCTCTTAAATTACTTTCAAATCTAAGTGATTCTGCTATACGTTTACTTTCAGTCATTACTTCTTCTTTTGTAGCATCCAAAGAAAGCTTGCTCTCTGCCAATACTGCTTTTTTAGGTCTTGCCCCTATCGCAATCTTATATCCGTCAACATTTTTAGAAACACCACATGCTAATATCGGGAAATCTGTTTCACTTAATCTTTGAGTCATATAACTTACTTTTAGATCCTCTTTTTTTACAATAATTCGAAGTAATATATCATTGTCATATGGTTGTTTAGCAAATTCTGATAATGATACTATTCCACCTTCATATAATTCTACATACGTATCTAATACCATGAGCATCGTTAGAATATCAGAAAACCCGTATCTTCCATAAACGCTTCCCCCTATTGTAGCTCCATTACGGAATTGAACGCCTACAATATGCTCTACTGCTTTTGTAAAGCAATGATCAAACACTTTGTTTAGCCCCTCATGCAACTCTAATTGACGCAATGTCACCATGCATCCTATCGAAAATTCTTGTTCATTTTCTTCTATTTTATTTAATCCCAATTCGCTCAAATCAATAACTGTTTTATAATGCTTTTTACTCATCTTAAGCCATAACATCCCACCTACGATGGTTGCATTTTTAGCTTGGTTTAATTGGTGTGCTTGTTCTATACTTTCTGCAAGCACATAATTGTCTGCTGTAAACATAATACTCTCCTCTTTTTCGATATTTTTCTTTATCAGTTCTATAATCGTTCTTCTATATACACATTAATTCTTGCACCGATTAGCATAAAATACATACAAAAATACAACCATAACATAATCAGTACTAATGTAGTTAGACTTCCATACATGTTAGAAAAGCCATCAAAGAAATCCACATAAATAGAAAACACAAGTGAACATCCTAACCATCCCACAGCCGCAAATAACGCTCCTGGAAACTGCTGTTTAATACTACTATTTCCATATGGCAATATTTTATAAGCTGCCATAAAAATCAACACTAATATCATGATTGCTACCAATACTCTTAATTGAATAACAAGGTCAATGATATGCTGAACCAATGGAATATGCCTTGCGACAAAAAAGCTAATTTTATTTCCAAATACTAGTACTACTAGCGACAGCACAATTGCTATCACAAAAAACAACGTATATATCGTTGCCCGAATTCTATTATACACATAATTTTTCTTTTCTTCCACTTTATATATCCAGCTCAAACCACTTGCTATCGACAATACGCCTCTGCTTGCCGACCACATTGCCATCACCGCTGTAATCGGAATCACCGTTGTAGATTTGCTATAAACCTCCTCCACAATGGACACGACCAACAGATTAATATTACTCGGGAACACCTCAACTACTGCTGTCAAAATATTGGATTCTGTCACTGGAGTAAATTGAATCAGTGTTAATACCAATAAAATACTTGGGACTAATGAAATGACAATAAAAAAAGCAGCTTCTGATGCATATGCCTTCAAGTGACTTCTATCTATATCGCCAAAAAAATCATCATATAGCTTTTTGAGTCCGTGCATATTGTACCTCCTTTTTTCGCTTACATTTCATCATACCACGATTGATTCAAACTATTCAACAATCTCTACACCATTGTAGAATTTGTTAAGAATTTCTTTATAATTCAACCCCGATTTCGCCATTTCGTTTGCACCATTTTGGCTCATTCCTACTCCATGTCCATATCCCCCTCCTGTTATAAGGTATTGACCACTCAAATATTCAAGCTCTATAAAAGCACTTGGTAGCAATATACTACCTTGTACTTCACTTCCATCTTGCCGTTCTATTATATAACTTGTACTTCCTAATGCAGTTCGAATCTTATTTTCTGTTTCAACAAAAACCGTCTCTTTTGTCCCCACTACCTCTAAACACAGTGCAATATTACCCGTACCTCGCTGTACAACTTTAACTGATTCTAAGTCCCCAAAATCTGTCGACAGATTTTCTTCTAATATCTCTAACATCATCGACTCATCTAGTGTAACACTCCAACGATACCATGCTAAATCCTTTTCATAATCTTCTTTTCCATCTGATACTTCCACACCTTGTAAGTAGGCATTATCCTCTGTCGTTTCTGTTCCCCACGCTTCAATATCTGTCGTATATCCACAAGATGTCGAGAAAAAATATGTAGTGACCACCGCTCCATTCACTGTTACTTTTTCATTCTTCGTATCTTCAATCGCCTGATTACACGCCTCATTTTCTGCCAAATTATTATATACTTGATAGGAAGTGCTATCATCTATGTGCGCATTATACTCTGGATAATTATAGGTTTCCATATGATTGTAAGCATAACTTCTAGCGCAGACCGCCTGCGCCTTTAAAGCTTCTAATTCATACGATGCTGGCATTTCTGACGGCAAAACACCACGCAAGTATAATTCTAACTCCACCTCATTAATCAAAATAAGGCTATCACCATCTTTATATATTTCAAATATGCCATAATACTCTGGCGTTCCATAACTTCTTTCTAATGACTCGACTACAATCTTTTCTTCTTGATTCAGAGTGCTGATTTGAATAGATGCCCCCATTAATTTCTCATCTTCTAAAGTAAACGTGTAGCTATCGCAAATCTCAATTCCATCCACACTTGAGATTTGCAATCCTGATTCCGCTGACAAAATAATTTCTGTATGAGTGTTATGAATAAAATTATCATCTCGTATCAATACACGAATATTCGCATTTTCTATTTCAACTTCTTTTGAATCACTTATATTCTCTCCATCTTCCACTTCCTCCACAGATTGTTTCTCATTCTCACGTTCCATATCTCCAACATAATTAACCTCAATTACTTCCCCATTCTTCACGCCATTTATTTTTGCAATAAAAAAGAACACGATTAGCATTCCCAGTGTAACGACCCCTATTTTATATATCCGTTTGCTCATAGTATTCTCCTGCATATTATAATAATTAACTTTCAAAAAAGCAGTCGCTTTCGCAACTGCTTTCATCTTTTGTAAATACCCCGATAATGCCGTTTTCTGATTTTGACGCCTAGCTTAATGCTAGGTGGGCAACCGCATCTACTCCGCTGCCTTCCACTGCTATGGTGGCTTGGCATTGTCATAGAGATATAAGAATCCCATAAACGTAATTGTAGGTTCAAAATGCAGAAGGTATCGGACATCTCAGGTTGCTTTTATTATAAGGCACCCATACCGAAATAACAAGGGTTAATTATTTAACTAACGTTCAGATTCCTAGCGCTAAACTTCATTCACTAATTCTAGTATCTCTTCTTTGCTTTGTAATCCAGAAATTCTGTTCACTGCTTGACCGTTTTTTACAACAATTAATGTAGGAACACTCATAACTCTAAATTCTTTTGCAATACTTGGCGCTTTGTCCACATCAATCTTAACAATTTTAAAAGCAACACCATCAGCTTCTAATTCATCTAACACTGGTGCCAATGCTTTACATGGTCCACACCATGTTGCATGAAAATCAAGCAACACTGCTTCTTTACTTTCTATTACTTCACTTGTGTAATTTTCTGTTGTTACATGTACAATACCCATAATTACATCCTTTCTCTAACTAATTTGTCAAGTTACCAGCGACGCTACAACGTAAAGATATCTTATATCTTTCTCAAATACTGATGTTTTATACTTAAAGTTATTATAACATTTTTTTATAGGAAATATAACTATTTTCTCTAAAAATATTTCGTCGTAAATGTATACGTCATTCCCTTTCCACATTGTAGGAATTGCATGTTTTTCTTTTCCACAAATTGATCACTTTCACAAAATCTCGATGCACATCCCACCCATGGTTCTAATGCCACATATGGTGCCTCCTTGACACTTGACCAAATTCCAAGCATTGGAAATTCTTGAATATTCATTTGGATTCCTTTTCCCGTCTTATTATGAATTAAGCTTACGGTCTTCGATTTCAATTCATCGAATATTAAAGCATCCTGTTTAAACAAATCATGTACCAACGGAATCCGTTTTTTTTGCTTTAATTCAAACGCCACTTTACTATCATCTAACATCGCCATATTCATATCAACATATGGACACGAAGTATCTTCTTCTTGCTCAAACACAATAGAGTACTCTTCAAATTTCTCCCCTGATTCTATTGGAATATTATAAGCCGGATGCCCCCCTATAACAAATGGCATCTCCGTATCGCCTATATTTTTTACTATGAATTTTGTTTCAAGCGCACAATTTCCCACTGTATATATCACTGACAATCGAAATTTAAATGGATACATCTTTCTTGTTTCCTCTGTAGACTCTAATACTAATGTAACACTGTCTTCTGTTTGTTCTACAACTTGAAATTCGCTATTTCTTGCAAATCCGTGCTTACTAATTTCATACCACTGGTCTTCGATCACAGTCTTTCCATTTCGTAGTGCTCCCACTATCGGAAATAAAATCGGTGCTTGACCACTCCAATATTCAGGGTCTCCTTGCCATAACAATTCCACTCCATCTACTCTCTTAAAAGACGCTAATTCTGCACCATAACTCTTAATAATCGCTGTCGTCGTCCCATTTTTAATTACGATATCCATCTTGCATGACCTCCAAACCATTCTACTATTTGCAAAAAGAAAAAAAGAAGAGAGCCTACTAAGTAGACTCTCTTTTATTATGTATGAATTAAGCTAATTCTGCAACAATTTTCTTAAGTGCATCTAAAGCTTCTGCTGGTAAAGCGTCGTATCCTTCTTTAGCTGTAGAGAAGTTTTCAACTGCTTTTACACGGCTTTCCATAGCAGATGTAAGAGCTGCTACATAGTCAGCGTCTGCCATGTCTGGTGTAAATCCATCCCAATCCATGATTTCGATATCAGAGAAGTTAGCCCATGGTTTAAATGTAGCTGTTCCTTCTACGATAGCTTCAAGAATTCCTAAAGTATCTTTAGGTTGAACTTTTTTGCCCATGAAATCACCTGTGTTGATGATGTAACATTCTACGTTCTTTTCTTCCACTAATTTTTTGAATTTTTCGTAATCATTTACAAGTGGGTATGTTCTAAATGGGTTAGCATATGGAACGATACGGATTGCGTTCAAGTCAGTTCCTTTAGCAACACGTTCTGCTGAAGAAGTTTTTGTTGCTAATGTAGCTCCCATTACAGATGCTAATGCTGAACCGTCTAATTTGATTACTGGTGGAATTGTAGGATCTTTCATAATCCAAAAGATTGAGTTAACTGGTTCGAAGATCTTATCTACACGGTTTGGTGACCATAATTTAGACTTAATAGCACGTCCGTTACCATTTCTGATATCTTCTGTTACTAATTGAACTTTACCTTCATCGTCTAAAGTAGCTGAACAGTTTTGAGCTGTTACTAAATATTTGTTATCGTCACATCCTGCTGGATAATCTTGAGTTTTATCAAAGTATGATGGCTCTAATGCAACTGAAGCACATGTATCTGTGTTGATAATAAACGCATCATCGTGAAGTACTGTGATTCCGTATTTTCCACCATGTTGTGCATGTGTGATTGTTGATTTACCTGATCCTGATAAACCGAATACAGATGCAACGTATTTTCTTCCGTCTGCAAGTGAGTATTCTTTTTGTCCACCGTGACAAGCAGCATATCCGTTACGGTTAGCTACAGCCCAAGCCATTGTAAGTGTTCCTTTTTTGTGTTCTCCAAAGTATCTCATACCTAAGATACATGCACAGTTAGTATCTGTGTTGAAGTAGCATAATGTTAAAGGATCTGCTAAACAGCTATAGTCAACGCCTGGTCTTTCTCCTGGAACCCATTGAGGATCTGAGAAAATATAGATATCAGCTTCGTTTCCTTCTCCAACTGGTTGAGATGCTTTGTACATTTTTACATATTCATCTGAAAGGTATTGGAAGTTTAACATCCAGTTGTACATGATATTTTCTTCACCTTCTGGAATTAATAAGTGTGCTTTAACCATGTATTCTGGGTCAAGTCCAACAAATACTTCTGCATGGTACATCATTTTTGTGCGTGATTCATAAACAGCATCCATTGTTACTACATCTAATGCTTTTGTATCTACACCTGGTTCACCAGAAATTCTTCTAGCTGCTGCATAACGACCTGTGATAGCACCATCATTGAATAATAATACTTTAGCGTCTGCTTCTAAGCCAAACTCTTCTCCTCTATATACAGGCATATCAGTTACAACTGTTCCTGGAGAGTTTTTAGCTAATTCATATGCTTCTCTTAGTGTGTTTACTTTTACTACGTTGTTTCCGTAGAATGCAGCTTCGATGATTGATCTAGTTTTAGAAAATCCAACTTTACCTGCACCAATTTCACTTAACTTATAATTTGCTTTTGTTGACATTAAATACTTCCTCCTTAATTTTCGAAATTCAATTAATTATTGCATTTTTCGCCATCAAAGTCAATTGTTTTTCTGAAAGTTTTTCTTCTTAACAAGTCATTTACATTTTATTTTCAATGGTTTTCACACAATTTTCACGTAAAAATGCAAGTTACTTGCTCTCAACTTGCATTTTTATAGTTTTTTTATATATATAAACTTAATTTTAGTTGTTTTTTTGCAATCCATTCGTTAAAAATTTCACCAATAGGATTTTTTAAAAATATTTCTTTTTTGCCTTCGATGTAACAAAACCAAACCATACTAGAGCTATTAACGTGATGACCATCATTATCATAACTACCATATAGCATTCATATACGTACGCATCCACTAATGTTAGCACTCCGTATATCAATAGCACGATTCCCATAATTACCGTTGGAGGAATCACTTCAACTAGATATGTTCCTATATCTTTACAAGGTTTCTTAGCCGTTTCTTTGTCAAGTAATAGACTTTCTGTAATGATACCTGTTCTTCTCATTCGAATTGCAGAGTACAAACAAAACAATCCGCAAGCAACTCCAACTAATCCAAAAAACAAATCCAAATCTGACGTCATATTATCACCTACTCCTCAATTTTTAGTATTGTCTTCACAATATCTTTCATTTTATCTGCATCACATTCTAATGTATGTAGAATATTTGCCTCACGAATTTCTTCAATGGCATTTGGTATCTCCACACCAGATACCTGATTCAACTCATCTACCAATTCAAACGCTTCTACACCATTATATTTTTCATCAATTGCCCCCATAACACTTTCAACAAACTTGTACGGACTAGCTGTCGATGCGATAACGCATTTTTTCTCATCATTGTTTTTCGCTTTATACTCTTTACAAACCACATCCGCTACCGCCGTATGGGTATCCATAACATATCTAGCTTGTGAGTATACCGCTTTTATCGAATTTGCTATCATATCTTCTGTTGCATATCCCGAATCAAAATCTGATAACTTAGACTTCATCTCATTATCAATACTATAGACACCTTCTTCTTTCAACGCTTTCATAAGTAGCTCTGTCTTGTTAGCATCACACCCTGCAATAAGATAAATCAATCGTTCTAAATTACTTGATACTAAAATATCCATAGATGGAGAAGATGTCAAAATAAAATCACGCTTTCTGTCGTATGTCCCAGTCGTAAAGAAGTCAAATAGCACCTTGTTCTCATTAGATGCACAAATCAACTTTGCAATTGGCACACCCATCTGCTTTGCATAATAAGCAGCTAAGATATTCCCAAAGTTCCCTGTAGGAACTACCACATTGATTTCTTCTCCATTCTCTATTTCTGCTTGCTGCAATAATTTAGCATACGCATACACATAATACACAACTTGTGGAACTAAACGCCCTATATTAATCGAATTAGCCGAAGAAAATTGGTATCCCTTCGCATTCATTTGCGCCGCAAATTCCTTGTCCTCAAAAATCTGTTTTACACCTGTTTGCGCGTCATCAAAATTTCCGTGAATTGCAACTACGTCTGTATTATCACCTTTCTGAGTAACCATCTGCAGTTCTTGAACTCTACTAACCCCATTCTTAGGATAGAATACAATAATGCTTGTTCCTTTTACATCGGCAAAACCAGCTAGTGCCGCTTTACCAGTATCTCCAGAGGTAGCAGTAAGAATCACTATTTCTTTTGTAACATTATTTTTCTTAGCCGATGTAGTTAGTAGATGCGGTAAAATAGAGAGTGCCATATCTTTAAATGCAATGGTAGAACCATGGAATAATTCAAGGTAATACGTATCATCTACTTTTGCCAATGGTGCAATTTCTTCGGTGTCAAACTTGCTATCATAAGCCTTATCGATACAACTTTTCAATTCTTCTTCTGTAAAATCAGAAAGAAATCTACTCATAACCTCAAATGCAACTTCTTGATACGACATTTCTTTTAATAATTCCATAGAAATATCCAGTGTAGGTATGCTAGTCGGTACGAACAGTCCCCCGTCATCTGCTAATCCCTGCAGTATTGCTTCTGATGCTGTAACCGTTTTTTTCGAGTTTCTTGTACTTGTATATAATAATGCCATTTTTTTCTCCTTATTTCTTAGCGTTTGTATAATTCACTAACCCTTCTGCTGTAATAATTTTCTGCATAAATTCTGGAAATGCTTGTCCTTGGAACTCTGTTCCTTTTGTTCTGTTGTAGATCATTCCACTATCAAAATCTACTTCCACCTCATCACCCGCTTCAATTCCTCTAGCAGCTTCTACGCATTCTATAATCGGAAGTCCAATATTAATTGCATTGCGGTAGAAAATTCTTGCAAATGTTTCTGCAATTACACAACTAACACCTGCTGCTTTTAGACATAATGGTGCATGTTCTCTAGATGAACCACATCCAAAATTCTTATTAGCTACAACCAAGTCACCTTCTTGTACTTTCCCTGCAAATTCTGGATCTATATCCACCATCGCATGACTCGCCAACTCTTTTGCATCAAAAGAGTTCAAATATCTTGCTGGTATAATAACATCTGTATCGACATTATCTCCATATTTAAATACATGTCCTAATGCTTTCATTATTTGCCCTCCACTTTCTCAGGATTTGCAATACATCCTGCAATTGCACTTGCTGCTGCCACTTCTGGTGAAGCAAGATATATCAAAGAGTCTACATGCCCCATTCTTCCCACAAAGTTTCTATTTGTAGTCGACACACATTTTTCTCCTGCTGCTAGAACACCCATGTGTCCACCCATACATGGGCCACAGCTTGGTGTATTAAATGCGCAACCAGCATCAATAAAGATATCTACCAATCCCTCTTTGATACATTCTTTATAAATCTTCTGCGTAGCTGGAACCACCATAACACGTACGTCTGGATGAACTGTTTGACCCTCTAGAATCGCAGCTGCTTTTCTTAAGTCTTCCATTCTCCCATTTGTACATGATCCAATTACTACTTGGTCTATTTTAATTGGTTCCATCGCATCCACTTCATCAATAGTCTTCGCATTACCTGGTAAATGTGGAAATGCTACTGTAGGACGAACTTCAGCTAAGTCAATTTCAATTACTTCATCATATTCTGCATCTTCATCCGCAGTATATATCTTATATTCTTTTGTTGCATGTTCTTTCAAATACGCTTCTGTTTGGTCATCTACTACGAAAATTCCATTTTTCGCTCCTGCCTCAATCGCCATATTCGCCATCGTAAATCTATCATCCATAGAAAGATTTTTGATACCATCTCCCACAAATTCCATAGATTTGTATAATGCTCCATCCACACCTATTTTTCCAATAATATGGATAATCACATCTTTTCCACTTACATATGGCTTTAATTCTCCACTTAATACAAATTTAATTGCACTTGGTACCTTGAACCAAATTTCCCCTGTCGCAATCCCAGTTGCAACATCTGTGGTTCCCATACCTGTAGAAAATGCTCCGAGTGCTCCATATGTGCAAGTATGTGAGTCTGCACCGATAATACATTCTCCCGCTACTACCAACCCTCTCTCTGGTAATATCGCATGTTCAACTCCTGATTTTCCTTGTTCAAATGTATTTGTAATACCTTGTTCTTTTACATATTCCCTAATTGCTTTTGAATTTTCAGCGGATTTAATATCTTTATTCGGTGTGAAGTGATCCGGTACAAAAAGAACCTTATCTTTATCAAACACCTTATCCGACATCTGCTTCACAATCGGTAATGCCATCGGTCCTGTAATGTCATTTGCCATTACTACATCTAATTTTGCTTCTATTAATTGTCCTGCTACTACAGACTCAAGTCCTGCGTGATCCGCAAGAATTTTTTGTGTCATCGTCATTCCCATACTATCATTCCTCCTATTTTGATATCTGATTGCTATTTTAGCAAACCAAATAATAAATAGCAAGCAAAAAGGAGAACGTTTCCGTTCTCCTTAAACCCTTACCTATTATCTAAATTCAGAAGCTAAACGCCTCTTATAAGACTATTTTAAATCTTCGCTCATAACCTCTCCCAGGCTGTGCTTTCTCATTTCTCCAATTAAAGATTCTTGTATCCTCATATATTCATCAAGAATTCTACAATTTTCTTTACTTCTGTTCGCTCTTGTACACTCGCATTTTGTACATTCTGTAATACCAAATACTGGTTCAATCGCTAACATAATATCCATTAAATATAAGTCATTAATATCTCTAGCTAGAATATAACCACCTCTAGCACCGCGAATAGACTTTACAATTTCTTTTTTCTCTAATTTCTTCAGTATTTTATAAGTAAACGGCTCTGGAATCTCTTCTTCCCCACAGATTTCTTTCACCGATCTTTTCTCCCCATTTTTTAAAGCCCTCATAATACACATAGCATAATCAAATTCTCTTGTTAGTAACATAATACCTCCTGTTTTTTTATTCTTTTTTCTTTTGTAACTTAATACCTTTTTGTTTCTTTTGTAAATAATCTATCTCTATTGGATCAATTGGATCCATAGGATTCTCTATCGTCTCTTTTAGATTTCTTCGGTGCTTCCTAACAAGTGCACCACTTTTGTTATACACCCAAAACGAGTACGCCAACAGATTTCTAGCTTTTCCTAATTTATCTTTAGCTGTTTTGTTATATATCTGTCCTGCACATCTAGTAGGTGCTTGGTTATGAATTGCCTCTATCAAATCTAACTCTGTCCTGATATCTTCTTCAAATTCTGCATACCCCATCCCTACACATTCTGCTCTATGTGCATCACTTCCACCTAATCCAAGCTTACGATATTTCTCTGCTAATTTAGCAGCTCCCTCGTTTGAAATCACTGGTTCGCATGCATTATAAACTTCTATAAAATCAAAGCGCTTAATCACTTCTGGTGCCTTAAAAAAGCATCGAGTATTCGTATAGCTCATGTATTTTTCTCCACAAGGATGAGCTGGTCCTAACACCCCACCATTTCTGTGTACAAAGTCAATCAACATCTGCACTGGCATTCCGCGCAATTCTAATAACCGCATTTTCACACCTTCTGGCATAATTACAAGAATATGCCCTGCATCTAACGTATCATATTCCACACCTTTTAAAACCACGAAATCTTCGTATTTCTTTCCTTTAACATGATTTTTCCAGTGGCGATATCCATTATAAGTATTGTGGTCAGTGACTAACATCCCATCGAATCCTTTACTAATTAAAATCTCAATATACTCTTCGATTTTAACATTGCTATCTGGTGACCCTTCGCTAACGTGACAATGCATATCTATTTTCATATGTCCACTCCTCTGATAAATTTATTGTACCATAATTCTGCAATTTCATGCATTAACATTCTCTAAATTCCAATAACATACTATAAACCTTAGACATCTTTACTTTCTAGAATTTTTTCATTTAACTCTTGTAAAAAAAACCATCTATCCATCTTATATTCTAATTCTTGTTCAAGTTTCTCTCTTTCTTCCATTAGAATTCGCAACTTACCAAAATCAGTTGCAGACACGCTAATCTCTTCGTCTTTCGTAGCTAGTTTTCCCTCTAGTTCTTCAATATCTTGATTTATTGTATCAAATTCTCGTTGCTCATTGTAAGTAAATTTTAATTTTTTTGCTTTTTCACGATTTAACTGTATTCCTTGATTTTCTGTTTTCACACGAGTCACCTTTTCTTTTCTGGTGCGACCATAGGTGCCTTTCTCCTGTGCAGCGATTTGATAATCCGTGAAATTCCCCTCATACTGTTCAATTCCATCTTTTTCAAACGCAAAAATTCTTCGTACTGTTCGATCCAGAAAATAACGATCATGGGATACTGTTATTACAATTCCCGGAAATTCATCTAGGTAATCTTCTAGCACATTTAATGTAGCAATATCTAAATCATTCGTCGGTTCATCTAAAATCAAAACATTCGGAGACGCCATTAGTATTCTAAGTAAATAAAGCCTTCGTTTTTCTCCACCAGATAATTTGGATATCAGTTGATATTGCATCGTCCCATCAAATAGAAAGCGCTCTAACATTTTAGAAGCCGTTATTTTCCCTTCGCTTGTCTCAATAAATTCTCCTACTTCTTTTACATAGTCTATCACCTTAAGACTATCATCCATATATTCATTTTCTTGTGAGAAATATCCAATCTTTACTGTTTCTCCCATTTCAACATAGCCAAAATCTGGTTCTTTATTCCCCGTTATAATGTTCAAAAATGTGGATTTCCCACACCCATTATATCCTACAATTCCAATTCTATCATCACGCAAGAATATATAGTCGAAATTTTGAAACAAACTTCTTTCCCCAAATGATTTGCCAATACCATGAACTTCTACGGTTTTCTTTCCCAATCGACTTTTAATAGAACTCATAGCTACATTCTCTTCTACCATTACTTTCTTTGCATCTTTTAGTTCTTCATATCTCTCTATTCTTGCTTTTTGTTTCGTACTTCTAGCTCTCGCCCCGCGCATCATCCATTCCAATTCTATCCGCAGTAAGCTCTGTCTTTTTCTTTCGGACGCTTGCTCCATCTCTTCTCGCTGCGCCTTCAGTTCTAAATATTTTGCGTAATTCCCTACATATCCATAAAGATTTCCTTTATCAATCTCTACAATTCTATTGCACACTTGATCCAAAAAATACCGATCATGTGTAACCATCACAAGTGCACCCCGCCTATTACGAAGATATCGTTCTAGCCAGTCTGCCATTTCACTATCTAAATGGTTCGTCGGCTCATCTAGTATCAGAATGTCACAATTCGTTAAGAGTGCTGCTGCTAAAGCTACACGCTTTTTCTCGCCCCCAGACAATTTATCGACAAGAATCGTATACGATTCAAATCCCAACTGTTGCAACATACTTTTCGCTTCTCCTTCTAGGGCCCACATGTTCTCTTCACTTTTATTAGCATTGATTACATAGTCATAAATAGTAACACCTTCTGGAAATACTGGTGTCTGCGGCAAAAATTTTATTACAACATGATTTCCTTTTGTGTAGATTCCCTCATCCATGTATTCGCATCCAGCAAGAATACGAAGAAGCGTTGACTTGCCTGTCCCATTTACTCCTACAACCCCTACCTTATCGCCTTCTTCTAGACTAAAATCTGCCTTGTCAAATAACTTTCTATCAGTATGAACTTTAGTCATACCACTTATACTCAATAAATTCATATTCTGCTCCTGAACCCAATATTTTTACTGTACTCTATTCCTATGTTTTTTATGTGATGTTTTTATTCCAATTTGATATATTATAATAATTGTTAATGATGTCGCAAGTGCACTCATCCAAATTCCTATCACACCAAATATCATGGGCAATATAAATAATAATAACGGGCTGATCACTAAGCTCTCTACATATGTTAAAAACACAGCAAATTTCGTGCGCATAGTCGCATTGAGATACGAGCCATTATATTTAGCTATTCCTTGGAATAAAAATGCTAATGCACTGATAAACATACCCATTGCAAAATATTCTTTTCCCGCCTCTGATAAGCCAAACCACACTCCTATTTTTTCTGACAATGCAATAGAGCACGTGGTCAATACAATTCCCATAATCATTAGAATAAGATAAGAGATTCTTCGAATCTTTCGTAATTCTTCTATTTTATTTGCTCCATTATAGTAACTAGTAAGCGGCTGCGTTCCATCTCCTACACCCCCTAACATAGATAGTGTCGGAAATACGATGTAAGAAATCACTGCATAACTTGCTACTGCTGCATCTCCACCATATCGGATGCATTGAAGATTGGTAAATACTAACGTTATGGATGGCGCCAGATAAATACCAAAAGGTGTAATGCCTGCTTTGATGATATCCAACATATACTGTTTATGACAGTATAGATACAAGCCAAAGGATTTATCTCTACATAGTAATATAAATGCTATGATTACTACAACACATTGAGAAGCCACTGTACCATATGCAGCCCCTTTGATTCCCATCCCAACAACAAACATCAAATAATAATTAATACAAATATTAAGAAATAGCCCTAAAGCCATCGATAACATTGCATGTACCGCCATTCCTATATTTCGTAATATTGGTAATAATCCACTTCCTAGCACTTGCAAAAAGCACCCAAATACAATCACATCAATATACGCCTTCGCTTCCACATATACCTCGCCGCTAGCGCCCAAAAATTCTAATATGATCTGATTTCTTTTTAACAATATAAATAAGACGATACTAGAGAGTACCAGCAATATATTCGTTGTTCCATACACTTCTTTTGCACGCTGGGTATCTCCCGTTCCTATAAAATAAGAAAGCAGTACACTTCCACCTGTTCCTATTCCTATCCCACAGGCTATAATGACTGCTGTAACAGGCCATACAATATTAATTGCTGCTAAGCCTACATCTCCAGTTGAATTTCCAATAAACAGTCCATCTATCACTCCATACAAGCTATATAGCATAACTGCTATCATAGTTGGAAGAGAATCTTTTAGTATTTTCTTTAACATATTTTCGTATTTGGCTTCTCTAGTGTTGCTGAAATTCTAAATAGTGCCAGTCCTATGACAAATAAAATTCCGATTACAGCCACCCCTATATTCACGCTTCCAGTTACCTGACTCACTACCCCCACAAGGGTAGTTCCAACAAAAGAAGCACCTTTTCCGCAGATATCAAACAACCCAAAGTATTCGCCTGCTTTCTCTGGCGGAATAATCTTTGCAAAGTAAGAACGAGACAGTGCTTGTATTGCGCCTTGGAATAGTCCCACACAGATTGCTAATACCCAGAATTGAGTCTGTGTCTCTAAGAAATATGCATAAATTGCTATTCCTGTATAAGCTACAATACATATGGTAATCAAATTCCTATTATCATACTTTCTCGCCATTCTACCAAATGCTAATGCTGATGGGAATGCTACAATTTGTGTTACTAATAGCGCTAGTAACAATCCTGTAGAATCTAACCCTAGCGCAGTTCCAAATGCTGTCGCCATATCTATGATCGTATACACACCATCAATATAGAAGAAGAACGCTAACAAGAAGAGAAAGATATGCTTTTCTTTCTTCATCTCTTTAAATGTACTTCCTAAACGCTTAAAACTAGAAGCGATAACACTTCCCTCAATTTCAACATAATGTTTCTGTTGATAATGCTTAACAAGTGGTAGCGATACAACGAACCACCACAAACCAATTAGAATAAAAGTAATTGTCATTGCTATATCAACTGGGAGACCAAAACTTTCTCCTCCCAATACTAAGACGAGCCCTATTCCAAATGGAATACAACTCCCTATATATCCCCACGCATATCCTTGGGAAGACACGGTATCCATTCTATCTACTTCTGTGATATCTGTTAACATTGCATCGGAGAAAATAATACTTGTATTACAACCGATTTTAGCTACCACGTAAATCGCTAGAAATACCAACCAATGTGTTGCTGTCCCTAATAATGCGCAACTGACCGCTCCTAAGATAACACTTCCTAAGAATAATTTCTTCTTATAATTCTTCGTATCTGCGATTGTTCCAAGTACTGGTCCTGACACAGCAATAATCAACGTGCATATCGAGGTTGCATATCCCCAATACGCCAAATATTCAGCCGATGATAATCCCCCAGCTGATGCTAGTCCATCAAAATATATTGGCAATAACGTTGCTGCTAGTAATACAAACGCAGAATTCCCCACATCTAGTAATACCCAATAACGTTCTAATTTCGTAAGTCTAAATTTATCATTCATATATGTTTCCTCTATTCTATCTCATTTATCTACAGTATCTATCTGTGATATCTGTCTATATCTTATTCTTCTCCAAACGTCATGGTGTATCTTTCACCTAATCTAACTTCGAGATTCTCTACCGCAGTATGATACTCTGCAATTAGATCGCATGCTATCGGTATTGCCCCCTCACACAATTCAGCGATTTTTCTAGTACTCTCATAACACTTTGGATTCTCTTCATAATTAACAATCATTCCACTTAAGCCTTTATATTTCCCTGCCAACTTAAGTGCTGCATATACCATGGTTCTTTTGCATTTACTTGGTGCGCAGAATAACCGACTAAAAAATTTCATATGTCGCAATGCTCGCCGAATATCCTCTTGAACTGTCACTTCGAAAAACTCTGCTATTACAGCCGTATTTAATTCAGAAATAACCACTTGATTCACTGCTAGATGACGCAGTGGATCTTTCCCATCCTGAATCATTAGATACCGATCTTCTTCTGCTTCTATCTCCGCATGGCTCAACTTTGTATCTTGTTCTACTGTCCCTATGTATGGATGACATTGACTATCCAGTGTGAAATGACAAATAAATCCAGCAATATAACTGAATGCAGCTTCTTGATTATCTGATTCTCGAATAATCTGTCTTGCTGGTTCAAAAAATTCATAGCCTGCCTTTCTGTGCTGTGCATATCCCGCCTTACTAATTTCATTCCCTTGGTATGCTTTGTGATAAAACAAAATATCCGGTCCTTGTAGACCTATGTAAAATAATTCTGGATATTTATTTGCAATCTCACGAATGTCTGGGCTTAACGCTTCTAATACTTTCGCTCCAAATCTTGCATGTGTATAAAATGCTGGCATGCTTTCTCCTCCAATTCCGATATTCGTAAAAATATCTGTATACTATCTATAGTGTTTTATCTACTGTTTTCAATTCATCGCTGATTTTAATATACTGTGGACAGACAGCTTCACATCTTCTACAAGCAATACACGCACTCGCATTATTCCCTTTATTTGAGACTCCTACATATGCACCTTTCGCACCCTTCATATCTCCATAAATTAAATATCGATTCATGGCATCAAAGATATCTGGGATACTAATGGTCATCGGACACTCTTTCACGCAATATTGACAATTGGTACATGCAATAGATGGAATGGATTCTAATGCTTCTTGTGCATTCGCAATCACCTGCTGTTCTTCTGTGTTTAACGGTTTGAATTCTTTCATAAACGTTATATTTTGTTTGATTTGTTCTATGGTAGACATCCCGCTTAACACCATGAATGCATTCTCTAACGAAGCTGCATAACGAAGCCCCCATTCTGCATATGGCTTTCCTTCTCCATTCGCATCTAAGACTTCAGCTACCTTTTTCGGTGGATTTGCAAGCGCTCCACCACGTAGAGGTTCCATTATTACAACTGGTTTCTTATGTTTCTTCGCAACTTCATAACATAGTTTAGATTGAACGGTAGGGTTCTCCCAATCTGCATAATTAATCTGAAGTTGAACAAAGTCCACTTCAGGATGTGCTGTTAATATTCTCTCTAAAGCCTCTGCATTATCATGCATAGAAAATCCTAGTTTTTTAATTAGTCCTGCCTCTTTTTGTCTAGCTACAAAATCCCACAAATCGTAGGTTTCAAATAATTCTGTTCTTGATCCCCCCAGATTGTGTAACAAATAAAAATCAAAATATCCTGCCCCTGTTCTTTCAAGGGATGTATAAAACATCTGTTCCGCTTCCTCCTTCGTCTTAGCGCCTGCCCATGCTGGAAGTTTTGTCGCAAGTTGAAAACTATCTCTTGGATAGCGGTCTACTAAACACTCTTTGATTGCTCCTTCTGATTTCTGATTGTGATATCCATAAGCTGTATCAAAATACGTGAATCCATTCTCTAGGAAACTATCAACCATTTGCTTCACTTGTTCCGTATCGATTTCGCCCTCAAACATTGGCAATCTCATAAGCCCAAACCCAAATTTTTTGATTTCTTTGCCATTATAAATCATGTTCTTCCTCCATCTTCTTAATTAAGATAACTATTTCTATACTGCTTTTGCACTAAAATTCTAAAATCATATCATTCCACGATGCCCCACCATGTGTGGATGCTGATATCCCCATGCTACGAAATCCCATAGATTCGTAGAACGGCAACAGATAATCTTTACACGTCAAGACACACCCTTTTCTGCCTTCTCTTCGTGCACACTCAATGACTGCTTCTATCATAACTTTACCAAGCCCTTGCTTGCGATATTCCGGTAGCGTATTAATGCCAAATACAGTCTGCCATTCTCCATCTTGTCTATGACAATTCGCTTCTGCATACATCTCGTCATCAATAATATTCTGATTAATCACAGGCCCATTAATAAATCCGCGTGCATTTCCTTCCTCTTCAAGTATCCAGAAGTAATCTGGAAATATCTGTAATCGTGCTTCAAAACTTTTTCTCGGTGCCGCCTCTGCAGGCAAGAAGCATGCTGCTTCTATTTCGGTTACTAAATCCAGATCATGTATTGTTGCTCTACGAATATTCATATTATAACTCCTCCAATCTCATACGAAATCATTATATCACAGTATATTCCGAAAAAAAAGAACCCACCTCACGGTAGGTTCTTTATCGCTTCTTATTTTCTTTATACTTCGAATACTATGCATTATCCTTTGCCAAAGCTGCTGCTTCATCTGCTTGAATACCTGCATCTGCATTTAGCATTGGTTCGATTTTTTCTTTTCCAAATGTACGCTTGATGTAGTTCGTTGTAATCTTTAATACTAATGGACTAAGTGCAATGACACCAATTAAGTTTGGAATCGCCATTAAACCATTGAATGTATCAGAAATATCCCATGCAAGTGATAAGCTCATTGTCGCTCCTACAAATACAAATAATACGAATACAACTTTATAAATCATTGTCGCACTTGTTCCAAATAAATATTCCCAAGCTTTTGTTCCATAATAACTCCATCCAAGTACTGTTGAAAATGCAAACAATAAAATTGCAATTGCAATAAACCCTGATCCAAAACTTCCGAATACTCCTGCAAATGCTGTACTTACAAGTACTGATCCTTCTGCTTCTATCAATAATTCTCCTGTTGTCAAATCAATTGCTCCACTTGTAAGAATTACAAGTGCTGTTAGTGTACATACAACAAGTGTATCTGCTACTACTTCAAAAATCCCCCACATTCCTTGGCGAACTGGTTCCTTAACATTGGATGCGCTATGAACCATAACTGAAGAACCTAAACCAGCTTCATTTGAGAATACACCGCGTTTAAATCCCCATGTAACCGCATTTTTCACTACTACACCACCAACTGCACCAGCAAAAGCACGTCCTCCAAAAGCAAATGCAAAAATTGATTCAAATGCTGGTAAAATTTGTCCTGCATTTACAATTACAACTACGAATGCACCTATTAGATATAATACTACCATTGTAGGAACGATTTTCTCTGTAACTGAAGCAATACGTTTAATACCACCAACAATAACCAATCCTGCTAATACCATAAGTACAACCCCTGATACTACATTTGGAATCGAGAATGCACTTTGCATATTCGATGCAATTGTATTTACTTGACTTGCGTTACCAATCCCAAATGATGCTAAAACTGCAAATGCCGCAAATAGTGTTGCTAAAATTTTACCAATTTGCTTACAGCCTTTGTAACTTCCAACACCCGATGATAAGTAGTACATCGCTCCACCAGCCCATTCTCCTTTTACATTCTTTCTACGGTAATAAATACCAAGAACATTCTCAGAGAAGTTTGTCATAGTTCCAAATAATGCTGCTATCCACATCCAGAAGATAGCACCCGGACCACCTGATACAATAGCCGTTGCAACCCCTGCAATATTCCCTACACCAACTGTAGCTGCTAGTGCTGTACATAGTGCTTGAAATTGTGAAATAGAACCTTTGTCTTCATTCTTACCAGAAATATTCTTTTGGAAAATACTTCCGATTGTAAGTTTTGCCCAGTGCGCAATATGAGTAAATTGAAATCCTTTTGTAAGAATTGTCATTAATACCCCTGTTAGGATTAGTAGTGATAAGACTGGAATCCCCCACACAAATCCATTAATTGCCGAGTTAATACTTGTGATTGTTTCTACCATTTTTGTTTCCCCCTATATTTTCCTTTTTCTTCCTGCGCTTCAACAATGTGCCCCAAGCCCCATCGCCAAGTTAACACAATGGTAGTTTAATGCGTTAAATCGCAAAAATATTTTTTAATATACCATAATCCTTCGTATATTACAATCATTCTCGAATAAAATTGTAGACCAATACATAATTCTCCTCTTTTCACTCCATTTTTCATTAATTATAACCAAATACATCAACTATATATTCTTCTTTATTTCTTTTCTCCTTATATCCCGCTGTATTTTCATCTTTTTAAACTACACCAATTATGATAAAATCAAGTAAACACAAAAGATTTTCAAGCAAAGGAACAAGGAGGAATTCACAATGCGTATTGCGATCTGTGACGATGACATAAAGGAACTTGCTATAATCTCTACTATGGTTGAGCAATTTAAAGAAGTTCATTGCCCCACTCTTATTTACGAAGTATTTAATAGCCCTAAATCATTATTAAGTAAAGTTATCAATCAGGAATTTGATATTCTACTACTTGATATTGTTATGCCAAATATGACCGGAATAGAATTAGCTCAGGTCATTCGTACCTTTGATAAAAATCTCCCTATTATCTTTCTTACAACGTCACCAGAATTTGCAATTGCTAGTTACCGTGTGCATGCAAAAGATTATTTATTAAAGCCAATAGATCAACATTTATTTTTCGACGTTCTCTTGAATCACATTAATACATCGGAAGCTTTTCTCTTTGTCAAAACAAATGATAGTGTCATGCAGTTGCCGTTTTGTGATATTGTACATCTTGAAGTTGTGACACGCAAAATACAAATTTCCCTTGTAAATGGGTCTATACTTTCAGCCTCTGGAACTCTTGCAGAATACGAGGGACGTCTTCTTAGCTATTCGCAGTTTTATAAACCACATCGCTCCTACATTGTACACTTGCAACACGTTATCAAATTAGACAAAGATGGGATCCATACCATTCTAGGAGCTGTCATCCCCGTTCCTAAGCCTAATTTTTCTGCAACTAAAAATGCCTATATGAATTATTTAATGACTTAATTATTCTATTTTAAATATGGTGAATTAATGAAAGGTATGATGACAATATATGAGACAATTTGTGAATTTTGGAAAACAAGAATTAAATAGAATCGTTGCCAATTATAGAGCAATAGATGGGATTTTTATTGCAAATATGAATACGCGTAATTCTCTTATTACAATCGTTGGAGCGATTGTAACATTTTGCATACAGCTTTTTAACATTTATCGTGTTTTAGTCTTATCACCTTCTGGTTTAACTTCTTATAATAACCGTATATATTTTTATTTCTATATTGTAATGTTAATTGTTGCTGCCACCACAATGTTTTTGCACTTTTTTTGGAAAAGCTCCATTAACACTCGTTATTATTGTCATGTACTTTGTGCGATTTTCTATATTTATTGGAATCTTTTTCTTAATTCCTACAGTACTTCTAGAGATGTAGATGGTTCTAACATCGTCTTTATTACTGCTCTTATTTTCACTTCAATACTTTTTCGATTTAAGCTTTGGCACTCTATCTTCATCCAATTAATTTCTTACTGTTCTTTCCTCGCAATTAATTATCATTTTCTACAAATTGGCGACATTATTAATATTAGTATCACCACACTTGTAACTGTGCTCTGCTGTACCCTTCTTTTTGTACAAGAAGTGAAATTACTGTGTAACCAACAAGAATTGCTTAGAATGAACAAATCTTTGAAAAAAGAGGAAGATAATCTTAGAATAGAACTTGAGAAGCATCAATTAATCATGCAAGAAACTAGTTTATTTAGCTTTGACTGGAATCTTCTCAATGATACGCTCATCCCTTCGAGAAATTGTTCTGAAACCTTAGGGTGGCCAGCTTCTATCATTCACCCATATCAATGGATTCAAGAACATGAAGGAATATATGAATCCGACCGTAAGTCTTGTTTTCATTTTATTGACTCTTGTATCAAAAACAAAAAAAGCGGAACCGTTGATATTCGCATCAAAGACTACACTGGTACTTATACGTGGTATCGACTTCAATTATTTATCCAAAGTAATCAGGATAATATCGCAAATACCGCTCTAGGTATTCTACTTAATATTGATGGCACTACAAAACTTATCAATAACTTAAGTAAACAATTGCAAGACCAGCTAGATGGTTCGAAACAATATATAGAACACCTCAAAAACACACATGAACAAACTGCTATTTATCGTCATGATATGCGACATTCTCTGAAATTAATGGAATTATTAGCACATCAAGGTAATATGGACAAACTCTGTGAATATCTAGCTGAAACGCACAACAAACTAGACTCTATCACACCGAATTACTATTGTGAAAATGAGACCGTAAATTTAATCCTTGGATCCTTTGCCCTTCATGCTAAGAAACAACATATCGTATTTACCACAGATGTTGCTCTTCCCGAATCGCTTTCCATTGTTGACACTGATTTATGCTCTTTATTATTCAACCTACTAGAAAATGCAATTACAGCAGCCTCTAGTGTTGAAGATTCAGCTTCACGTATCGTCCATATCCAATCCATTTATAAGAACAATAAACTTTTGATTTTTGTCCAGAATGGATTCGTCGGAGAAATTATAATGAAAAATGATGTGCCTGTCTCACCACTTGCTCAAGAAGGACATGGCTTCGGAATCAAGAGCATCATGACTATTGTCGATAAATATGAGGGATTATATACTTTTGAGATAAAGGAGCATCAATTCTATGCCAAGGTAATGTTAGAAATTTAATTGATAATTCTAGTTGCTTAATCATAAATAAAATGGCATTTATTTAATCTCTCTAGCTTCCAAATAAAACCTCTTATCACAAGCTTCACCCATGGAAAACGTCTTTCTTGGGAGCGCTCCATCCATAATGACTGTTTTAAATAAATCCGATTTTTCCATACTATTCAATAAGAATCCAACTGTATTGCCTTCTTCGCACAATTTTGTCACTACAGATTCTCCGTGAATATAATCTACACTTCCTCCATACTCCGCTATATAATCATCAATAAACCTTTGCAGATTCCCTACTGCTAAATTCGAAATTTTATTAATGATGTGGAATCCTTTTTTCGTATGATTGGTAATCATAACAAAATCATTATCCTCTAACAATTCTATGTTCTGAACTTGAAATACGTCACTCAATTTCTCTAACATATGTTCTGCATTCACATCAAATACCACTCTATGAATCGCCTCGAACTCCAATGAGCTGTCATGTAAATTCACCACTTCAACTAATGCATATCGCGCTTCACTTTCTAAAGCTTTCTCACCTATCTCCACTTTGAGATTCTCATAACATTTCTTAGCAGTTGCAAGTGAATGATTTCCATCACCTACTGCAAATAAAAGAACATCCTCTCCCTGCGTTCCATATCGAGCATCAAATTCGTGCTGATTTGCTAATTTTTCTATTCCTTGATTCAACAACGTTTCACAGTCATCATTTAGTAAATACCCAGAAATATGTCCACTTTCTTGCATAAGTTCAAAGTCATATATACAGGCTAATGATTCTGACTGTTTTGCTATTCCTCCTATTATTTCATCTGCTTCATCATCTATTAACAACATCACATGCGGTAATTCTAGTGGGCACTTCTCACGGATCTTGACACGTGGTGGTATCCGTTCTAAGACCGTACCTTCCGTCGCTCGGATAACAGGCTTTGCCCCCACTGTATATTCGTAATGTTCTAAATCTATTTTCCCTATAATGCCGTGACGAACTTTTTTATTTGCTAGTTCTCTCCTTACGTATACATAAGAATTTGGGTATTGCGTAAATATATTATCTGCTAGATACTTTTTCATACTATTAGAAATATTTTCAATTCGCGTTTCAAATCCCTCTTCTTCTAAATATATTTCTGGGAAAACCATATGTAATGTTGAATTTTCATTTTCCACATGCTGCTTTACAGATTCCCAGTACTCTTGCTCTGACGTATATTGATCACATGCAACCACACTCCATCTGCTCATATCAATCTCTTTGTTAGGTATCAAAACATTTGCACTCGTAAATATCTGATTTTTTTTATCGTTCATTTTATTCCCTATCCCTTTTTCTTGATTCCACCATCTTAATCTTTTATCATTATTCTTTTATCTTAAATACTTATGCGCTTTCATCCTAGATATTATGCAGCATCTACTTCTTCCACCTACCACTTTTGTAGAAGACATACCCTACTGGTACGGATGATAATGGTGCTATCATACATGCCAAAT
>JAWXVA010000128.1:0-6793 GCA_044425815.1 Eubacteriales bacterium | reverse complement strand
GGATTTGATCAGGCAGCATTAGATTATGTAAATGCACAAAAAGTAACAGATGAAACTGGAACAGTTACTGTAAACGATATGGCGGATCTTGTAACTGAATTAAGAGCATATGTTTTAGAGGAAGGTATTACTCCAGAAACAACTACAGCTGCTGTTACTTCTACTACAGGTGCAGGTGTAGAGCATGTTACAAGTGATCCTGTTACAGATGGTTATTATTTAATAATAGACGCAGAAGCAACGTCAGATGATAGTGGAATCGTTCCAGCAGGTTCTCTTGTAACAGTTCCAGGTAGAGCAACAGACGGATCTTTATCAGCAAATGTTACGATTACAATGAAGGGTTCTCTACCAAGTATCAACAAAGAAGTATGGCACGACGATTTGGCAAATGTAAGTGGTGATAATTCTCCATTAGTTGGGACGAGTGGATCATGGGATACAGTAGCAGATTATGAGATTGGGGATACGATTGAATATAGAATTACAGCTACGATTCCAAGTGATTTAAGAGGATATACCAGTGATACTTACACATATATCATTTCAGATACATTATCAGAGGGATTAACATTAAATTATGACAGTATCACATTATATGCGGATGCTAGCTTAAGTTCAAATAGTAAAGTAAGTGGAGATTATCATAAGATAGATTCAAATGGAATATCTTATTTTACAATGGACGTTGATGTAGTGGCAATGAAGAGCAATACTTCTCTTGCATCTGTAACAGAATTCTATATCTACTATACAGCTACCGTGACATCTGATGCAGTGATTGCAACGGATTATGAAAGCAATACGGTATCATTAGAATACAGTAACAATCCATATGACGCAGAAAGTACAGATGAAATAGAGGATATCGTATATAGCTACACATTTGATTTAGATATCCTTAAGACAGAAGGAGATGGAGTAACAGGATTAGCAGGAGCAACATTTGCACTCTATGAAATGGCATATGGAGATAGTGATTCTACACAATTGTATCTAGAATTAGATACAGATAAATCAAAAGAAACTGGTATTGCAACTTATTACATATCAACATCAGGAACAGCTAGTAGTGAAGATGGTATAATTACTACTCAAGATGCAACTGCGGGATTCGAAACAGGTAGATTCATTATCAATGGTTTAAATGATGCAACAGCTTATGTATTAATGGAAATCGATGCACCAGAGGGATACAATGCAGTGGATCCAATGTACTTCACAATTAACGCAACATATACAGAGGTAAATGGAATCCCAACACCATCATTAAGTGTATCTCAAACAAATGCAGATTTTTCAATTACAAGTAGTGGTTTGTCAGGAACGGTAATTAATACTTCAAGTGCATTATTACCAGAAACTGGTGGAATGGGAACAACAATCTTTATGATCGTTGGTGGAATCATGATGCTAGGTGCAGTTACATTATTAGTAGTAAAACGTAAAAGAGGATAGATTAATTGATGCTGAATGTAGTATAATAGAAGCGTACATTGAGTAGATTAAATAAGATAGCACAGTAAGATAGAAAGAGAGGGCTCAATGAAAAAAAGAATATCGACAATAATGATCGTACTAATTTTTCTTGTTGGGCTCTTGATTATGTTATATCCGACCTTCAGTAATTGGTACAATGAAAGAATGAATTCCTATATGGTGGCTGGTTATGTGGAAGAAGTTTCCAATCAATCAGAAGAGATATACGAAGCCATGTTTGAAGCAGCAAGGGAATACAATAGCACCATAGTAAGTAGTGCAGATAATTTCATCTCTGGAGAACCAGAGGACGAGGTGTATATCGACACATTGGATGTACTCAATGGGATGATAGGATATGTAGAGATAGACAAGATTGGTGTGCGGCTTGCCATTTATCATGGTACCGACGAAACAACTCTTCAGACGGGAGTTGGGCATCTGGAAGGAAGTCAATTGCCTACAGGAGATATAGGGAATAATACAGTGCTTACAGGGCATACAGGATTGCCATCGGCAGATTTATTCACGGGGTTAACTTCTCTTGAAATAGGCGATACCTTTGAAGTCATTGTCTTGAATGAAGTTTTTACATATGAAGTATTCGAGATTAGTGTAGTAGAACCAACGGATGTAGAGAAGTTGTTACCTATTGAAGGTAAGGACGTGGTGACGCTAGTAACTTGTACACCTTATGGAGTGAATTCCCATAGATTATTAGTACAAGGAGAACAGATCGAAGTAGAGGATGCAGTGACTACTTATGTGGAAGTACAAGCGGAAAGTACTACGGAGTCATATCTTGTATATATCACTATACCAATTATTATTCTGCTACTGATTATTATACTTATATTGAGTATAAGCCTCAGGAAAGCAAAGAAAGACGAGATCCTTCGTAAGAAGGAGGAGAATCGATTGTTGAAAGAACAAGAAGCAATTCGAAGAGAAAAGATAAAAGAAACACGCAAGAAAAAAAGAGAAGAAATAAGAAAACGACGGAAGGAAGAGGGTGAGATTATTGATGATTAGCAAGAAGATTGTAGCAGCATTACTTACATGCCTCTGTGTCATTTCTACATTTACTTTGACCGTATTTGCAACAGATAGTAGTCCAGATATTATCGATGAATCCACTAGTAATACCATTGTTATTGATTATATTTATAATGATGACCCTCTGGATGATGTGAATTTTAAGTTATATCAGATTGCAGCAGGAACCGAGATCGATCAGTATGAAGTTTTAGATACATATGATGAGCTTGCTATTGATTTGGAGGAATTATATAGTGAATCCTATTGGATAGAACTGCGTAATGAATTAGAACATTTTATAGATTACCAGAATTTGACACCAGATCAGATTTTTGTGACTGACGGATTAGGTGAGTACAAGGTAGATGATCTTGAGGCCGGGTTATATTATATAGAAGCAGAACCATGTGTGGAAGATTCAGTGGTGTATTTCTCGGAACCGATTCTAATCGCAGTTGGATATTATGATGATGGGGAAGAGATGTGGTTGCATCACTTTACCCTACAACCTAAGATAGAGATGATGAGCCTTGATGATGCGAAGCATATTACTGTGGAGAAGATATGGGTAGATGTAGTTTCTTCCCTTCTTATCCCCGAATCTATAGAAGTTGCCTTGTATCGCGATGGTGAAGTTTATGATACAGTGGTATTGAATGAAGAAAATGACTGGTACTACGTGTGGTATGATATGGATCCAAGTGCAACTTGGACCGTATGTGAGCTGACTGAATTAGAAGATTACGAAGTTTCCTATGATCGTTCTTGTTGTGACTTCCAGATTATTAATACATATGTGGGTAGTTGGGAAGAAGAACTCCCTCAGACAGGGTCTGATGCAAATGTGATTCCAGTCTATGCAGGAATTGGGATTGGCTTGATCGCATTTGGTATCCTCATAGGATATAATAAGGGCAAAGACGATGAAGAGTAGACAAATACTTGGAAGAGTCGTGGTATTAATCGGTGTAATATTTGTAGGATATGCCAGTGTATTATTCGTTCAGAATCAACTGGTAGAAAGACATGCAAGAACGTATAGCGATGAAGTCGTAGAGCAGTTGGTATCACAATTGGAAATAGAGCAAGAAAGTAGTAGCAATAATGATGAGAGCACTTCACAAGGTGTGGACACACTTCTGATTGACGAAGAAACATATATCGGAATTATAGAGATCCCCTCCCTCAACCTGATACTGCCTGTGCAAGGCGAATGGTCATACGAGAAGTTGAAGAATACACCTTGTGTTTATGCTGATAACCCATGGGTTATAGCAGCACATAATTACGATGCCCATTTCGGGCGTCTGCCGAATCTTGATATAGGAGATCAGGCGAAATTCACAGATATAAATGGCAATGAAACATATTACGAGGTGGTAGACATGGATCTAATCTATGAGACAGACGTTGAAGCTGTCCTAGTCGATGATTATGACCTGACATTATTCACTTGTAATTACAACAATAATACAGAACGTGTTGTTGTTCGGTTTAATGAGATATAAAAGAAACATAGAATCATATACAATCCTCAAATCTTTTGAAAGGGACGAAGCATTGCTTCGTCTCTTTTGCTGTCTTGGGAAGTGTATTGTGCATAAAAGAAAGTAGTAGCCCATAGATTAATAGAAAATATTAAAGGGATTAAGTATAGAAATTATGAACTATATCGCAGATATCTACGTAAGATTGAGCAAAGAAGATACTAGTGACAGTATCGAGAATCAGAAGGCAGTTATACAGGGGGTGCTTTTGCACTATCCAGAGATTCACATTCATAAAGTACGAGAAGATGATGGTTATACGGGGACTAATTTCTTTCGTCCTGGATTTCAACAAGTTATTCAAGACATTACAGAGCAGAAGATAAATTGTCTTGTAGTGAAAGATTTATCAAGAATTGGGAGAAATTATCTACAAGTAGGGGCTTATGTGCAAGAATTTTTTCCGCAACATGGAGTGCGTCTCCTTGCCATTCAAGATGGATACGATTCCTTAGACGCGGCACCGATGGAACGGGAATTGCTTCTTCCTATTAAGAATCTTATGAATGATGCCTACAGTAGAGACCTTAGCGTGAAGATTCGTACAGGTCTGGAGTCGAAACGGAGAAGCGGTGTATTTGTGGGCGCATTTGCACCCTTTGGATACAAGAAGTCAGCAGATGGAAATCAGCTAATTATCGACGAATATAGCGGGGGAATCGTACAGAAAATATTTGCAAATAGGATAGAAGGAATGCCGCAAAGAGAAATTGCAAATAATCTAAATAGGAAGCAGATACCATCGCCTCTAGAATACAAGCGCCTCTGTAATAGTCGATACGCGTGCAATTTTAGCGATGACAATCCTGCAAAATGGCATGGGCAAACAGTAACTAGAATCCTAAAAAATGAAGTATATATAGGGAATCTAGTGCAAGGTGTACGCAGAAAAATAGACTATCGAAGTCAGAAGAATATTGTATGCAACCAAACCGATTGGATACGGTGCACAGCTGTTCACGACCCTTTAATATCGGGGGATGAGTATCAAATAGTGCAAGAACTTTTGAAACGAGACACACGAACGGCACCGCATAAAACACAGCCCTATCCCTTATCAGGAAAAATATTCTGTGGGAGTTGTCAGGGAACCATGGTTCGCAAAAATGTTCTATCACGGACAGGAAAGTCATACACGTATTACGTATGTAGCAATCACAAGAGGAATAGGAAGATCTGCACACCGCATTCCATCAGCACCAAAAATCTTATGACGATTCTTGGAGAAGAGCTAACAAAGCACAATTATAATATAGAAGAAATTCATAAATTATTAGATTATGTACTAGTATATAAAGATGGAAAAGAGGTGCATATCCAGCTTCGATTTCAGAATCTAATTATCAGAACGCTATCAAAAAATACTCCATAAAATAAATACTCCATAAAATAAATAGTTCAAAAGGAATCAAAACGTAATGGCAAGAAAAACAAGAAATACATATCCAGTTAAAATAGATATATGCAAGGAAGCATCTGTATCCCCGTATATGGCAGCATTATATGCGCGTAAGTCAAAGGCGGATGAAGAATCGATGGAAGCGCAAGTACATATCCTAGAAAATTATGTTAGAACAAAAACAAATTATCAGATATATCAGATTTATACAGATAATGGCTATTCAGGAGTAGATTTTCAGAGACCAGCATTTATGCAAATGATAGAAGATATGAAGAATCAAAAATTTCAGATTATTCTTGTGAAAGATAGTTCGCGCGTCGGGCGGAATTACCTAGAAGTAGGCATTTATATAGAAGAAATATTTCCGAAGAATCATATTCAAGTTATAGCTATCAACGAGCAATATGAAAAGAATCAGATGACGTCGTACTTGCAACCATTTATAAATATTATGAACGAACAGTATTCTAAGGATTTATCTAGGAAGCTATCCAGTGCATTTCGCATGCGTCAAGTCAGTGGCAATTATATCGGTTCTTTTGCGCCATACGGATATTATAAAGATTCCAAGAATCGGGGAAAGCTATTAATAGATGAAGAAGTTGCACCAATAGTACAAGAACTTTTTCGGCGCAAAAATAAAGGAGAAAAGAATGTAGCGATTGTCGAATCATTTAACAAAAGAGGCATTCCGTCTCCTATGGCATATCGATATGAAAAAGGATATGTACATATATCGAGATACAAAGATATACTGTGGAAATGCAGTACCATTGATACGATTTATCAGAACCCTGTTTATTATGGTCATATGATACAGAGCAGAACACGGCAGTCCCTTGCTGAAGGCGAGAGAAGACATAGAACCAAGAAAGGTGAGTGGGTAGTGGTGAAGGGAACCCATCCTGCACTAGTGAATCATGAAGAAAATAGCCCTATATCTACGAGTGTCGCGCGCGGATCGACAGATAATCGGGAAAGAAAGTAATAGCGTACTTAATCAAAGGAAACTGCTGCATAATTATCTTAACAGAAGACGAGAGTTCTCTTTATGCGAACGCGTGGAATATTGCGACGATGGTTATACAGGTACCAACTTGAATCGCCCGCATTTGCAGGAAATGCTTCAATCCATTATAGCTGGAGAGATACAGATATTAATGATAAAAGACTTGTCAAGACTAGGACGAAATCACCTACAAGTAGGTAGGTGGCTGCAGGAACTCGATGCAATAGGCGTTCGTGTGATAGCAGTAGGCGACGCTTATGATAGCGGAAAAGATAGTTGCACCAATAGCTTGAAGCAGAATGGACTACAAGAATTGGA
>JAWXVA010000127.1:0-6874 GCA_044425815.1 Eubacteriales bacterium | reverse complement strand
GGACTATCTGAAGAAATAGTTTTCCGTGGATTTATTCTAAAAAGATTATCAAATAAAATGAACTTTACATTAGCAAATATTATTCAAAGTATCTTATTTGGCTTATTACATGGTGTTCTATTTTTCAGTTTTGTAAATCCAGTTATAGCATTCATTATTATTGTTTTTACAGGTGCAATTGGATGGTTTATGGGATACATAAATGAAGAAAAAGCAAATGGAAGCATTCTCCCTAGTTGGATAATACATGGTCTATCAAATTTATTTTCATCAATTATGGCAATGTTTTCTATTATTTGAGATATATGCTAATAAATCAAATGAGCATAATCTTACTATAATCAATTGAAGAGAGGATAATTATGAGTACAACATTATATCACGGAAGCACAGAAATAGTAGAATTTCCTGATATTAGAATAGCAAAGTTTAATAAAGATTTTTTCTTTGGATTCTACTGTACCAAGCTAGAAAGCCAAGCGAAACGTTGGGCTGTTCGTTATAGTGGAGCAGGAATTGTTAATCAATATAAATATATCCCCAATGAAAATTTGAAAGTATTATACTTTCCTACGATGACAGAAGAGTGGTTGGATTTTATTGTCTCTTGTAGACAAGGTGTTGCACATGAATATGATATTGTAGAAGGACCAATGGCTAATGATACAATTTTTAATTATATTCAAAACTTTGTCGATGGCAAGATTACTAGAGCGGCTTTTTGGGAGTTGGCAAAGTTTAAGAAACCAACACATCAGATTAGTTTTCATACAGTAAGAGCTCTTGCAACCTTAGAGTTTATAGGAGGACATGAAGTTCATGTATAAGAATGATAATGATTTGTTTTTTACCTGTAGTCTCATAGAATATATTGGAAGAACGTGTAAACTAAAGCGTTGGAATGTGGTGAAGGCACTTGGAGAGGAATGTATCGCTAGGATATATGAAAATGCAGGTGTGTTACATTGCGAACCAATCGAGAAAAATGCAGATGTGTATATTGATATGTTTCACATTGAAAAAGGTGATTTTGATAATGTAACGAACTGTCAATACGAAGTTCCAGATTATTGGACCATTGGTGAAGTATATGCTAGGCTTATTGAAGATATAAGAGGGGATGATGTTATTTTGGCATTATCCGATGTATATGAATCATTTATTAGTGAGGGTATATCTAATTATAATTCAGATTTGTTTTATCAAACTAGAGAATATATTTCAGAATGCTATAAAGCAGGAAAGATTTTATAGTAGAAGAATTTATTTGGGTAATACAAAAATATTGGTGTTTATGACACTAACTAAAATCAAAGGAGAATATAACAATGGCAAGAAGAAAAATTATCGCAGGTAACTGGAAAATGAACATGACTCCAAGTCAAGCAGTTGAATTGGTGAATATGTTAAAACCACTAGTAGCTAATGAAGAAGTTGATGTAGTATTTGGTGTACCAGCAATCGACATTATTCCAGCTATGGAAGCAGCAAAAGGATCTAATATTGAAATCGCTGCTGAGAATATGTATTTTGAAGAAAGCGGAGCTTACACAGGTGAAATTTCACCAGCTATGCTTACAGATGTTGGAGTGAAATATGTTATTATTGGACATTCAGAAAGAAGAGAATATTTTGCTGAAACAGATATTACTGTTAACAAGAAAGTATTAAAAGCTTTTGAACATGGTATTACACCAATTATGTGTTGTGGTGAAACATTAGACCAAAGAGAACAAGGCGTAACAATGGATTTTATCCGTCAACAAGTGAAAATTGGTTTATTGAATGTAACAGCTGAACAAGCTGCTACAGCAGTAATTGCTTACGAACCAATCTGGGCTATCGGAACAGGTAAAGTTGCTACTACAGAGCAAGCACAAGAAGTTTGTAAAGGCATTCGTGAGTGTATCGCAGAAATCTATGATGAAGCAACAGCAGAAGCAATCCGTATCCAATACGGCGGTTCTGTATCAGCTTCTAGCGCTCCAGAATTATTTGCACAAGCAGATATCGACGGTGGTTTAGTAGGTGGTGCATCACTTAAAGCAGATTTTGGTGCAATTGTTAATTATAAATAATAAACAATAATCATGGGTGACGGAGTGTTTTTGACATTTCGTTACCCTAACTATTGATTATATAAAATGAACTCATGCAAGATGTGAGTTGATTTTATATAATAAGTAGATTGTTATATAAGTGATTAAATTGATGAATTAGAATAAGTAATTAAATTAAACGATGAGCGAAGGAGAATTATCATGGCTAAGAAACCAACAGTATTGATGATACTTGATGGATATGGATTGAATGAAACAAAAGAAGGAAATGCGGTAGCATTAGCTTCGACACCTACGATGGATAAACTTATGGCAGAATGCCCATTTGTAGAAGGAAAAGCAAGTGGGATGGATGTAGGACTTCCAGATGGACAAATGGGAAATTCAGAAGTGGGACATCTTAACATGGGTGCTGGACGTATTGTATACCAAGATCTTACAAAGATTACAAAATCAATTGCAGATGGAGATTTTTTCACAAATGAAGCTTTGTTAGCTGCTTGTGATAATGCAAAAGAAAATAATTCTAGCTTACATATGTTTGGATTAGTGTCAAATGGTGGAGTGCATAGCCATAACGAACATATCTATGGGATTCTTGAGTTAGCTAAGAAACAAGGACTTGAAAAAGTATATGTACATTGTTTCCTAGATGGTAGAGATACACCACCATCATCAGGAAAAGAATTTGTAGAAGCATTAGAAGCGAAGATGGCTGAAATTGGCATTGGTGAAGTGGCTTCCGTAATGGGACGTTATTATGCTATGGATAGAGATAATCGTTGGGATCGTGTAGAATTAGCATATAAAGTAATGACAACAGGAGAAGGTGCTACAGCAGCAAGCGCACCAGTTGCAATTCAAGCATCTTATGATGATGGTAAAACAGATGAATTCGTACTTCCAACAGCTATTGTAAAAGATGGAAAACCTGTGGCGACAATCAGTGACAAAGATTCTATTATCTTCTATAACTTCCGTCCTGATAGAGCACGTGAAATGACAAGACCTTTCTGTGATGATGAATTCGAAGGATTCGCAAGAGAGAAGAGAATTGAAACAACATTTGTATGCTTTACAGATTATGATGTAACAATTGGTAACAAATTAGTAGCATTTACAAAAGATGAAATCACAAATACATTTGGCGAGTATTTAGCAAATAATGGATTGACACAAGCTAGAATTGCAGAGACAGAGAAATACGCACATGTAACATTCTTCTTTAATGGTGGAGTAGAAGAACCTAACAAGGGAGAAGATAGAATCTTAGTGAAGTCACCAAAGGTTGCGACTTATGATTTACAACCAGAGATGAGTGCATTTGAAGTGTGTGATAAATTAGTAGAAGCAATTAAATCAGATAAATACGATGTAATCATTACTAACTTTGCAAATCCAGACATGGTAGGTCATACAGGAATTGAAGCAGCTGCAATTAAAGCAGTAGAAGCAGTTGACTTATGCGTAAGCAAAGTTGTTGCTGCTATCGAAGAAGTAAATGGACAGATGTTTATCTGTGCAGATCATGGAAATGCAGAGCAATTAATTGATCCAGAAACAGGAGATACATTTACAGCACATACAACACTTCCAGTGCCATTTATCTTGGTAAATGCAGGAGAAGGAGTATCCTTAAAAGAAGGTGGTTGCTTAGCGGATATCGCACCAACTTTAATTGAAATGATGGGTATGGAACAACCAAAAGAAATGACAGGAACATCATTGTTGTTAAAATAGGAATAGGATAAAAATAAAAAATGCCGTGAAACTAATATTAGCTTCACGGCATTTTATAATAGTGAAATTATTTCTCTGTTTTTCTATGAGCATTTATTGTTATATTTCTTGCAACATACTAATATCACTATCTATAATTAAAGAGTAATTGGTATAGTATACTACAAAACCAGGTTTTCCACCTTTTGGTTTTTTGACATGTTTTTTCTCAATATAATCAATTTCGACTTTATCATTTCCACGATTTTTAGAATAATATGCAGCAAGTTTACCGGCTTCCTCAAATGTACGATCCGGCATTTCCCCATCTTGTATTTTGACTACAACGTGTGAGCCAGGAACACCTTTTGCATGAAACCACCAGTCATTCCCTTCTGCTAACGTAAACGTGATTTCTTCGTTCTGTAAATTATTCTTCCCTACATACATATGGTAGCCATCACTCGAAATATAATGAAGTGGTTTACTTAGTATTTTTACTTTCTTTTTGGAAAACTTCCGTTTTACATAACCAACATTTGTCAATTCTTCTTTGATTTGTATTAAATCATCTTCTGTTCGCGCAATTTCTAGTGCAGTGGAAACAGATTCTAGATATTCAATTTCCTCCTTGGTACCTTTGACAAATTCTGATAATGCTTCAAATGTACGCTTTTGTTTATTGTATTTATCAAAATATTTCTGCGCATTTTCCATGGCGGTCTTTGTGGAGTCTAATGGAATAGAAATCATTTCATTTGTGTAGTAATTTAAAGCATCCAATTTCTTTGCTCCAGATTCCAACCCATAGCCATAAGTGTGAATTAATTCCCCGTACACCTTGAATTTATCGCGATTTTCGGTATCTTTGATTTGTTTTAATTGCAAATCATATTTCTTGCGGTTACGCTCTAACGACACTTGAACTACATGACGTAAATCTACAGATTTTTGCCGAATACGAGTCAGGGTGTTTTTTGATGAATAGTAGGTCTCTAAGACTTCTGACATAGAGGTAAAATATTTCGGATCTGATGCCTCGAAGTGGCTAAGCGGCAGCCCGCAAAATTCGCGGGGCTCAATTCCATTATAATAAATAGTAGGTGAGAATTGACCAACTTTGACTTGTTCAAAATATAATTCAAACTGTCTGAATAAGTGATAATAAATATCTTCTGATAATTCGGTTGCAGGGAGTCTAGAGTCAATACTTGCAATGGTACATATTTCTTCGGCAACGACATAGCTAATCCCAGTAAAAGAAGCATTCATAGCTTTGCTGACAGGCATAGGTTTTTCTATTAGAGCATTCATGAAATCTTCTTTGGTAACGGTAAGAGGGTTTAACTTTTGCATAGTGTCAGGGACAAAATATGTACGCCCTGGCAATACTTCACGTACAGAGCTTATCTGAGAAGAGACACGTTTAATACTATCGATAATGGTATAATCGTCGTTGCAGAAAATAATATTACTGTGTCTCCCCATTAATTCAATAATTAAAATTTTGCGACATAAATCACCTAATTCATCAAGATGATCAATGTGGAATTCTAGAATTCGCTCAAAATTAGGTTGTACAATATCCATGATGCGTCCGTTATTAATATGCTTGCGTAAAAGCATACAAAAATTCGGTGCAGTCATGGGGCTTGGTTTATTTGTATCGGTTAAATATATAAGCGGAAGTGACGCACTTGCTGACATGCATAATCTGCGTTGACCTCCAGGTATTTTGAAAGTTAATAAAAGTTCATCGTTTTCAGGTTGGGCGATCTTATGAATACGTCCTTCTGATAAAGTCTGTTTTAGTTCATAGGCTATATTCGCTACTGTAATTCCATCTAATGCCATAAATCAAATCCTCCAAATCTATACGATTATAACATATTTTTTGTATTAGCAGATGAAAATTATGAATATGCCATAAAATCTTAGAATAAGAATTGACCACCTTTGTGAAATGCATTATAATTTTAAGTAATTATTGTGTTAAATACAAAGGAAAAAGAGGACAGAAAACATGATTAAAAGTATGACCGGATTTGGTAGATGTGAGCATGTTGAAGGAGAAAGAAAATTCACAGTAGAACTCAAGAGCGTAAACCATCGTTATTTAGATGTGAACACCAGAATGCCTAAGAAACTGAACTTTTTTGAAACGTCAATTCGTAACTTATTAAAGAAATATGCAGTACGTGGAAAAGTGGATATTTTCATTACTTACGAAGACACAACAGAGAATAATATGTCATTAAAATATAATGACGCATTGGCAAGAGAATACTTTTCATATTTTGAAAAAATGAGCGAAGAATTCGGCATAGATAATGATGTGCGAGTGTCCTCACTTTCAAGATATCCAGAAGTATTGACGATGGAAGAACAGACACTAGATGAGAAAGAATTGTGGAAAGGATTAGAAATAGCTTGTACAGGAGCATTTTCCCAATTTGTAGAAACACGAATAGCAGAAGGTGAGCGCTTAAAAACAGATATACTATCTAAATTAGATTTGATGCTAGAACGAATAGAATATATAGAAGGCAGAACACCAGAAATTATCAAAGAATACCGAACAAAAATAGAAGCGAAAGTAAAAGAACTATTAGAAGATACACAGATAGACGAAGGACGAATAGCGACAGAAATAGTGATATTTTCGGATAAAATATGTACGGATGAAGAAACAGTACGCTTAAGAAGCCATATCGAACATGTAAGAGAAACCTTACAATTAGAAGAAGGAATCGGAAGAAAACTAGACTTCATAGCCCAAGAGATGAATCGAGAAGCCAATACAATACTATCAAAAGCAAATGATATCGAAATATCAAACCAAGCAATAGACCTAAAAACCGAAATCGAAAAAATTAGAGAACAAATACAAAACATTGAATAACTTTTAGCCACGCGAGAATTACTCACCTGTGCACGCAAGTTCACTTGCATGTGCATAGAGTTGAGTAAATTCTCATGTGGCGCTAGCCTCAAGCGAATTGAAGCGAAGCGGAAAAGAGCTTGAAAGGGCTAAAAGTTATTCAACAGAAGTAATGTGTGGAAGAATGGCGCTAGCCTCAAGCGAATTGAAGCGA
>JAWXVA010000126.1:0-6877 GCA_044425815.1 Eubacteriales bacterium | reverse complement strand
GACGGAAGCGAGTGATGATAGCACTACGACGGTGTCTACATTGGCGGATTTTGTGAATAACCTTAGCTTTGAGCAAGAGACTATTACTCTATCAGAAGAAAATTCTAGTGTTGTAATCGGGAACTTTATAACTATTGATAATGAAATGCAAATAGCAGCGGATGCTGGTTTTACAGCCGAGGCTATCAGAGTGTATTTTTCAGTACCATTGACAAATGTAACAGGAGCGAACTTTGTGACTTTGAGTGATGCAGATAATTATTATACTACAGATTATGGTGGTACTACTGAGAATGCGGATCGTTTATTTTATCAAGGTACTGATAATATCAGTGTTGAGTCACATTCCATAAGGTTCTCAGCTACTAGTTCTTTTACTGAAGCGGAAACGATTAATATATGCTTTGCATATACAGACGATGCGGGAAATACAGTTACAGCAACTACAGGTATTACAATTGTATGGGATGGTTCTAGTTCTGGGTCAAGTACAGAGACGGTGTTGACGGTATCAACGCTTGTAGATAATACGACAGGTTCATATGGTGCTTCGTTAGAAGTAGTATTAAAATTAGCGGATACTTCTAAGGCGAATTTAGTTGAAATAAAGAGTGTTACTAATGAAGATCAAGACGATTGCACGTCGTATTTCACTTATAGTAGTTCGGATAACGTAATCAGATATAGTGTGGATGAGTATCCACCGGTAGGAACATATATCATAACACTGGGAGTAACAGAAGCTGAGTATACGCTGTCGAAAGACACCACAACAGTAATTGTTACATCAAGGGATTACACATTTGGCAACTTAGATACATATGGAACGATAGAGTATGGCGAAATGGGTACAGTAGGTGATTTCTCTGTTACAGACCCTAGTGTTACAGGTGATGATCTTAGTTATACTATAATGAGTGTAACAAAGGATGGGATTAGTGATGAACCAGCTGATACGCAATCTATACTAGAGTGTTTTGAACTGGGTGCTGAAGTAGATAATATAGAAACAGAGGCAGATGTACTTAGTCTAGTAAAACAGCTAGATGCGGGGACTTACACCGTGACGGTGGGAGTTAACAATAAAACAACTGGAGAATCAGCAACAATCGAAAAAGAAATTGTTGTAGAACCATATGACTTTGGAAAATTATCGATTACCCTAGGCACAGATAATGTGGTTGAATACATGTATGACTCAACAGATGCAGTGACTCTATCTACGTCGTGGAATACCACTGCTGGTGAAACTGAAATGTCAGCATTTACAACCGACGGTTATACCGTTACTTTATCGGAATCAGATACGGCTAATTTCATAGTAGAATATACCAATGAAGGTTTGGAAATCAATTCCACCGATGGAGCAACCGGCTACGCCGGAACCACATACAACTACACGGCAACATTTTTATCAGCAGATGGGAATTACACAGGAACAAAAGACTTCACAGTTGAAATCATAGCGTCAGATAAAACCATGGTAACTTACGATTTAAATGATACGACGAAATATATACAAATATACATGAGTGCCTCAGTAGTAGACGATGCTGGAAAGTTACAGTCATTTACTACAGCAACGAATAAACTTGATACAAATTTTACATATAAAACCCTTAATATTTCTACAACAGAAGAACAAAATGGTGTAACTATTACAAATACCTCGCTTTCAGGCAACTTTGTAGAATCAGATGGAATATCCTATAATGAAGCTTGGGATATTAATGTTCAAGTCGATATCGATGTAAACGATGATGGTATATACGAATATTCAGATCCAACTGCAGTACTACAACTAACAGTGTATAAAGAACTGAAGGCGACAGTAAATCCAGATACCACGTCCTTTGCTTATGGAAGCACCGATACAAATGAAGTGGCAAAGATTCTTGGTGTAACACTTGCAGGAGAAACGATATCAGGATATACAGTAACTATTTCTACATCGGACAATGCAGCATATGTAAATGATTCATTTGAAATCACAACGCTGTATAGTTCGGAGTATATTAAGTTGAAGAACACCTCTACTTTGGAAGAGGGAAATTATAACATTTTGATTAAACTCACAACAAGTGATGAATCACAATCTACAAATGTTGTTCTACCAGTCACCATCACCCAAGGCGTGTATGATGGAACAGTTTCTGATGGGTTATCCGGCGTGCTAGACTCGATTACTGTATCCTATACAGATTGTTACGAACCAGTACAAATCACCACGACAGGATTAACAATGAATGGTGCGACAGTGGAAGAAGGAGACTACATTATTTCCTTAGATTCAGTGAAAGGCGAATACACTTGGTACGACAATGAATATTTTACAATTGAGAATAATACCATTGAGTACATTGGCACCAGTATGGATGATGATATCTATCAAGTAGCATGTTTAATTACGAGTACAGATGGAAATATATGCAGTGCTGCAACCTTACAATTCTCAATAAAACGAGAGTGGGTATATACCACATATTACACGACAGATAGTCCATATGAGATAGAGTACGACAAGATGTCTGTGTTCATATTAGATTTGATGACGGTGAAATATGGCGACGAAAATGAAGCCGATCTCCCTTATGGAACAATGGGAGATTATAGCTTTAAGAGTACACCAAGTTGCACGGAGGGAACGGCAGAAGGTATGATATATTATGCGGACCCTGATTCGGACAGCTACGAAAGCCAAGTGGAGGGACTCACATTTACGATTGATGACGATGGAATCATAACTATAGACGGAGAAATTCCAGAGGAAGCAATGAATACAACCCTTAACTTGGAAGTGGGTAATGCGTATTACATCCAAGGAAACGGTGGTGTTGGTTCGGATTCTAATATTGAGCTATATGTGCAAATAGTGTCGAAACAGATTGAACTAATGACAGAGCAAGCGACCTTTGATTATGGAGATGACACGTCTGTGTCGATCGCGCCAACACGATTAGATGGAACAAGCTACGATACGACCTTAGAATTACTAGAAGTTACCTATACATATGGTGACCTAGAAGCGGATATGACAGAGGAATTTGCACTGGGTGCCAATACCATTTCCTATGTAGGCGATGCGAAGAATCTTTCGGTAGGAACTTACACAGCGACGGTACAATTACCAGAAAGCGAAGAAGACTGTGGGTTGGTAAGCGATACAGTGATATTTACAGTGGAACCAAGAACACTTTCGAAAGAAGACTTCAGTGCATTTACAGATTGGGAGACAGACGAATCCCTTGATGCTGTAAATGGCGCAACCAAAGCGATTTCCGCTGCAGGAGCAGTAGAAGCGAATACGATTTTTGTAGAAGATGACCTAAATATTAGCTACGCAAATCATACAGCTCTTGGCATTGCAACAGTGACCATCAGTGGAAATGAAACCAATGTTACAGGCAGTATTTCCTATAATTATTACATCGTGCCAGTGATAAACGCAGATGGAAGCATTACATTTGACTCGGTGCAATTAGGCGTGCAGTATAAATTACCAGCGACCAGCAATTGGAAATTAGAGAATGATCAACTCACCTATTTTGCAGGGATTGCATTCTATGCGACGAGTACAGATTCATTGACATTTACGCCAATCACGGAATAAATAACAAATAATAAATAACAGATGAAAACTAACAGATGACAAAGAGGGGAGACCTATTATGAATGCAATTATAGGCGATAATATAGCGGCTATAGCAAATGCAATCATCAAGGAATTTGACATCAAGATACCAATTACAGACATGGAAGATGTGGTATCACGATTACATGGCAAAGTAGAACAAGTAGACAATAGCATGTTATTAAACGCAGTAGAACGCTGTGACGAAGATGACGACGAAGACGCGGAATTTATTATCCGCATCTCCAAATACCAATCAGAAAGAAGTAAGAATTTCGCGATTGCTCAAGAATTGGGATTTATATTCATACATTACGGTTATATGAGCAATTGGGAAAAATGGGATAACTATGATACCGCAGCAACACGCATGGAGAAGACGGAGCAGGATTTTCAAGCACACGAATTCGCATCATGCCTGCTAATGCCGAAGCAAGACTACTATGATTACGTATATGCACACATGCAAGAAGGTGTCGTAGATGTGAAAGAAATGTCTCAATATTTTCGTGTTCCAAGGGGGAAAGTGGAGTCACGAGGAAAGTTTGTAGGGGTGTTAGCATGGAGATGAGAAATAGGAAGACATTTGATAAAATCATTCCAATGGTACAACGAATTGAAGAAGAGAACGCTTCCTCAAATGTAGAGGAGATGCAATCGGTCATGTTGTTTTTCTCTTATGATGTGGTTAATTCCACCACTTATAAAGCAAACAATAAAGGGCGATGGTCTGTAGCTGTTGGTCAAATCCTTCGCCATATCATTAGCACATTTGCGAATAGCCCAGTAGGAGGATATCGATTCTGGAAGACACTAGGCGATGAAATTATATTTATGAAAGAAGTGCATCGTGTATCAGATATTTTTTTATCAGTGGAGGAGATATACGAGCAATTGACAATTCTCAATAGTGAAATAGACAAAGGAATGTTATGCGATAAAAAAGCAAGTGAATTACTGGCGATTAAAGGGACTGCTTGGTTGGCGGAAATAACAACGACAGATCCAGAAATCGACGATATTTTCGTTGAATATCAGATTAATGACAATCGAAAACAAACAGAATACATTGGACCAAATATTGATATTGGTTTTAGATTAGCAGACTATAGCATGCACAATCGATTAGTAATATCTTTTAATCTAGCGTATATATTGTTAGATTATCAGAGAGTTCATCAATCAGATGTAAATAGTGTGGTGTACATAACTAGCAAAATACTAAAAGGGGTATGGAATGGAGAACCGCATCCGATTTTTATGTATGTCGGAGAAAATAGAGCAGAATTCGAGGAATCCATATCACGACATCAAAAGTCAGGGATGAAGGTTCTAGCAGATTACTTAGAAGATACCGAGGCGAGAAACTGGGAGCCAACCGCAGATTACACTTATTATGAAGAGAAAATCGTAGCAGAGACGTGCAAACGAATGCAACTAGATTCTGGAATCGAACGATTATTCACAATACTCAAAACAAAGAAGATAAACCCTTATCACAAAGTCCGCGAATTTACACGTGTACACTATACAGCATTGTGTTACAGCAAAGTCAAAGACCAGTTGCAATTCATGATAGTCAAAGATGCAAACACAGGACTGTGGGGATTCGGCGGAGACTGCATGTATCATAACTTCCAGTATATGTGGAACATTAAGAAATACTACAAAGAAAATTATGGCGTAACAATCATGCTAGACAATGATGTTAGGTACCAAAGCCCTACACCATATATCCTAACAACCTATACATACCTAGAATATGAAACAGAACTACGAAACGGGACAGTATTCCTCGGGGAGATATTGAATCCAGAGAAACAAATGCTAGGCGATGCTTCGGCTGAATTGAATGGAAGTCCTAACCAGAATGGGAAGAAGCAAATTATGTTTATAGAAGCAAGCGAAATAGCGGGATTTGCAGAACCATGCATCGAAGGATTTCACGATATATTGAAGCAAGCAATAGAACATCTGGTGTCGTAGGAAATATGTGAAGCGGGCTATAATAACAAACTCAAAATAAAAAACAAAATAAAAAACAAAATAGTAACCAATAAGAGGAGGAAAAAAGAATGTTTAAGAAACTAATCGAGGTACTAAGAGAGAACCCACGTAAAATCGTATTTACAGAAAGCACAGATCCAAGAATTCTAGATGCTACAGAGAAATTGTTAGCAGATGAATTAATGGGTGTTATTCTTGTTGGGAATCCAGAAGAAGTAAAAGCGGCAGCAGAAGCTGGCGGATTCAAAGTGGAGAAGGCAGAAGTGATTGATCCAGCAACTTATGAAGGCATGGATGCAATGGTGGAAGAAATGGTGACGCTTCGTAAAGGCAAAATGACTGCAGAAGAATGTCGCGCAGCACTTGGAAAGAGCAATTATTTCGGAACAATGCTTGTGAAAATAGGAGTGGCAGATGCTTTACTTGGGGGAGCTACATATTCAACAGCAGATACAGTACGTCCAGCACTTCAAATCGTTAAGACAAAACCAGGTAGTAAAATTGTTTCGTCATGTATTATTTTAAATCGTACAAATGCAGATGGAACTTCTGAAAATTATGCAATGGGTGATTGTGCAATTAACATTACACCAAATGCAGATGAGTTAGCAGAAATCGCACTAGAGACAGCTGCTACAGCAAAAGCATTTGGAATCGACCCTAAAGTAGCAATGTTATCATACTCAACACTTGGATCTGGAAAAGGTGATAGTGTAACATTAGTTCGCGAAGCAACAGCGAAAGCTAAAGAATTAGCACCAGAATTAGCACTTGATGGTGAATTACAATTTGATGCAGCGTTTTCACCAGTAGTAGCAGCAACAAAATGTAAAGACTCCAAAGTGGCAGGACAAGCAAATACATTTATTTTCCCAGATATCAACGCAGCAAATATCGGTTACAAAATTGCGCAGCGCCTAGGTGGCTTTGATGCATATGGCCCAATTTTACAAGGAATGAATGCACCAATCAATGACTTGTCGCGTGGATGTAATGCAAAAGAAGTGTATCAAATGGCAATCATCACAGCTGCACTTAAATAAAACTGAAAGTTTCATATGACTTTTTGAACAGGGCACCATAATATTGTTATATACCTGTTTATAATAAAGAAAACGTAACTGCTCGTGCACTCCAAAAACCACCCGTATATCTGTTGGTTGATAGATTGTCCCGAGCAGTTGTTACGTTATAAAATAAAGAAATCATGCCTATTTTGGATAGAGACTATTTCCTAAT
>JAWXVA010000125.1:0-6888 GCA_044425815.1 Eubacteriales bacterium | reverse complement strand
GAGACTATTTCCTAATAATGTACTTGCAATCCCTACGCTAAAGTCTTATACTAGACCTAAGCATAACCGTTCTATATTTCTACCACATCTCGTGGAATCTAGAATCATTTCTTTATGTCAATTCAGAACAATTCATGCTTAATATTCAAACTCCCTTTCGGGAATCCAAAACATCACCAAGAAACACGAACCAATTAAGCGGGAATTACTGATATATGACAAAACTAATATTGTGATATGAATTCACACACTTTTATTATCATCAAAAGTGCAAGCTTCATATACCAAATTTAGCTTATCTACATGTGTAATCTCCTGCACATCACAAAAAGGAGGGCGCATGAGCCAACACACACCAGCACCACAACAAACCACAGACTCAATTTACTCCAAGTACGAGAAAGCGCAGAATATCATTTTAGTAACCCCGAAGTAGAAAAAGTATTCTCCATATCCAGAGACTTGTTCCATGGCAAAATCGCAGAAGTCCAAGAAGAATATAAAGACAAAACACTCCCATCCGAGGTCGTTCGTATGATAGGGAGCATCACAGGAGCCAAGACATTTATGAATCAAGAAGAAGTAGCAGGAGAAATCAATATGTGTAGAGCATTAGAGGCATATGTAGCTGAAAAAATGGAAGAAGCTGCAAAAGAAACAGAAATGAAAATGTGTAAAGGATTAGAGAACTATATAGCTGAAAAAATGGAAGAAGCTGCAAAAGAAACAGAAATGAAAATGTGTAAAGGATTAGAGAACTATATAGCTGAAAAAATGGAAGAAGCTGCAAAAGAAGCTTCTATAGAAGCAGAGAAGCGAGGGATTGGTATTGGAAAGAATGAGGGTATCGTCATAGGTATTATCAATGCAATGCAAGCTATGGATGCATCGGTTGATCGGATAATGGAACAACTGATGCAACAGTTGAGTGTATCAGAAGAAACGGCGAGAAATTACTTAAGTAAGCACGGAATCAACTGTTTGGGAAATTAGGTTAATTATGTAACTTCATCCGTTGACAGTACCTATTAAAAAGGATATACTGACTATATAGACTAGTAGAAAGAACGTGGTGAAAGATATGTTTCCGGATGAGAAAAAGCTAGAAAGACTAACATCTGTGCTTAAGATGTATTATGAAGAAGAATTGAGTCAGATGGAGATTGCGAAGCGAATAGGAGTATCAAGACCGATGGTTTCGAAGATGCTTGCTGAAGCAAAAAGCTTAAATATGGTTACGATTACGATTAATGAAGTGAAAAGTATGCAGCAGATGCTAAGTAGAAAAATAGAAGAAAAATTTAATGTACATCAAGTGATTGTAGTTAAGACGGACAAATTAGAATCAGCAGGAGTACAAGAGCAGATTGCGTTGGAATGTTTCCATGTTTGTCAGAATGGTAAAATTCCATTTCATAGAGTAGGTGTAGGATGTGGGTCGATGATAGGCCAATTGTCAGAAGTGATAAAAAGTAAAGAGATACAGATGAATGGATATGAAGGGGAACTTTTTCCTTTGATTGGTGGATTCAAAGCATCTTATAGAAGTTACCATACAAATGAATTGGTACGTATTTTTTCTGAATACACACAATTAATTGCATACTATATGTATTTGCCTGCCCTTGTAGATTCCCAAGAAGAAAAAGAACTATACAAAAAGACAGAGTTGTATTCAGATATTAGAAACAAATGGGAGAATATGAATGTCGCACTATTAAATGTTTCGAATCTATATTCTACGCCAGATTTAGCGACATCGATTCGATTTGGTAACCGATTAAAGGAAAAACATGCAGTGGGTAGATACCTTGCATACTATTATGATATAGACGGGAACTTTATTGAACCAGAGAGAGATAATGTAATGCAGACGGAAATCGAAAATGTAAAAAGAGCAAAATATGTGGTGGGAATGTGCTCAGATAAGACAGATGCAAAGTCGGCGATAGGTGCGTTGCGAACTGGAGTATTTACGCATATGATCCTTACTGATGTTCTTGCACAAAATATGTTGGATTCGATTAATGAATAGTTACAAAAGTAATAGGTGAAAGCTATGTAAAATTGACAAGAGTGATCAACCTTACATTGTAATTAGTTACAAAATTTAATAAAAAATTTATACAAAATCACTAATTTATTTATAATTAGTGATTTTTTTTTATAATTATTGACAATAAAGGTTACGAATGATAATATAAATACAGGAATAAATATAAGGCTGGTTACATATGATACCGAAAGAAGGAAACGAGGATGGAGTTACATATGTAACCAAAAAAACACTTGGTGAAAGGGGGATACTATGGAAACGATTACTAGAGAAGGTTGGGATAAGATTTTCCAAGAAATTACAACATTGATGGAAGACAATAAAGATTTATTGACAGATATTGATGCTAAGTTTGGAGATGGAGATCATGGAACAACAATTTCGAAGATAGCGAAAGTTGTCAGCGGAATAAGCACAGAGTGGGTAGCTACAGATGCACCACTTAAGAAACTTTTCGCTGAGATAGGAGATGCCGTTACTAATATTAGTGGTGGATCGGCTGGACCATTATATGGTACTTATCTTGGAGGATATGGAGAAGAGTTAGAAGATGAAGTTGAGGCTGACGCAGCTTTACTTAAGAAGATATTAGGATCTGGTTTGACAGAATTACAATATCTATCGAAAGCAAAAGTTGGTGACAAAACAATGATGGATACATTAATTCCAGGAACAAACGCTGCACTTGACAGTGCGGATGATATTGTTGCAATTGTTACAAATGCGAAAGAAGCTGCAATCAAAGGCGCAAAAGAAAGCGAAAATTACGTTAGTAAATTCGGACGTGCTAGAACATATGGTGAGCAAACAATTGGAACACCAGATGCAGGAGCACAAAGCTGTACTTACATATTTATCGGTTTTTATAATGCACTAACAAAATAAAAAATAAAAAGAAAAGAGGAAAAGATTATGGTAGTAATGAAAAAATTTATCAACAAACCAGAGGACTTAACAAGTGAATTATTAGAAGGTTTAGCAATGGCGCATGATGATGTGTTAGAGTTACACCCAGACAACATCGTAGTGTCTAAAGCATTAGCAGATGCTGACCGTGTTACAGTTGTATCTTTCGGTGGATCAGGACATGAGCCAGCAATCGAAGGTTATGTTGGAGAAGGTATGTTAGATATCTGTGTATGTGGAGATATCTTCGCAGCACCTGGTCCAGGACCAGTTGTTGAAGCTATCAAATTAGCAGATAAAGGACATGGAGTTATTCTTGTAGTATTAAATCACGCTGGTGATATGCTTACAGGAAACTTAGTTATGAAAGAATGTGCTAAATTAGGAATTAAAGTAGCTAAAATCGTAACTCAAGAAGACATTATGACAGCACCTCGTGAAGACGCTGACAACCGTCGTGGATTCGTTGGATGTTGCCCACTTTATAAATTAGCTGGTGGAGCTGCTAAACAAGGAAAATCTTTTGAAGAGATCGCTGAAATGGCTCAATACTTTGCTGATAACATGGCTGCTATCTCTATCACAGCTAAAACTTGTACACACCCATCAAACGGAGCTCCATTAGGAGAATTAGCTGACAATATGATCGGTATTGGTATGGGACAACACGGTGAAGGTGGCGGATACCAAATCGAATTATGTACAGCTGACGAAGTAATCGCAATCGCTGCTGAGAAATTAGTTGATGACTTAAAATTAGTTGCAGGCGAAGAAGTAATGGTAGTTGTTGATGGTATCGGTGGAATGACAGTTATGGAACAATTAATCTGCTACAGATCAACAGTGAAATACTTAGAAGCTAAAGGTATCAAAGTTGTAGCTAAATGGGTAGATGAAATCTTAACAGTTCAAGAAGCAGCTGGATTCCAATTATTCGTAGCTCGTATGACACCAGAAATGGTTGCACACTGGGATGCTCCTTGTAAAGCAGCTTACTTAAAAAAATAATTAATTAAACACAAGTAGAAGGAGGCCCATTATTATGGCAGATGCAGTAGGCAATAAAATCGCAAAGGATTACCATCTTGATACACCACCCGTAACAGCTGGTTTTCACGTTAAAGGAGTAGGACACTCAGGGTGGGGAATGAAAAACAGACTTTCAAAAGTTTTCAATCCTAAATCTGGAAACACTGTAATGTTAGCTTTTGACCATGGTTATATCATGGGAGCAACAGCTGGGCTTGAAAGATTAGATTTAGTAATTGATCCATTAGTACCATATGTTGATGCATTAATGGGTACACGTGGAGCGCTTAGAAGCTGTATCGACCCAGCAGTAGATAAAGCAATTTGTCTTAGAGCTACACGCGATACAACGGTTCTTCATGATGATTTAAGTGCAGGCAACGGATTTGGAATAGATATAGAAGACGCTCTTAGAATGAACGTTTCTATGATGGCAATCCAATGTTTCGTTGGTTCTAAAGCAGGAGAGGCTCAATCATTTGAAACGTTATGTAGAGCAGCAGATGCGGGTGAACGCTACGGAGTACCAGTAATGGCAGTAACAGCTGTTGGGAAAGAAATGGAAAGAACAAACAAATACTTTATGTTGGCAACACGTGTTTTAGCAGAGCTTGGTGCTCATGCAATTAAAACATATTACTGTGAAGATTTCGAAAAAATCGTAGCAGCGTGTCCAGTACCTATCGTAGTTGCTGGTGGTAAGAAATTACCAGAGCTTGATGCATTAGAGATGGCATACAGATCAATGGCATCAGGAGCAAGAGGTATGGATATGGGAAGAAATATCTTCCAAAGTGAATGCCCAGAAGCAATGTGTGCAGCAATTGGTAAAGTAGTTCACGAAGGTGCTACTTCTAAGGATGCTTACGAATTCTTCTTAGACATGAAGAGTGATTTAGCAAAATAAATCATAACCATAAAAGATATATGGTGAAAAATAGTATGTAATAACACATGGCAGTAGTAAAACTAGTAACGAAAATAAAAAAGGAGTCAAGGAAACTGTCTTTATCTTGGACGGACATTGCACAGTTTCTTCGACTCGTTGGGAAAACCCTAACTCATGATACTCTCATTTAATATGGATGTCAAATGATTAGGAGTTTCCAGTTACAATTAAACGTAAAGGAAAAAATGGAGGAAATTATCATGAAAACAATAAAATATTTAGGCGGACCTGTAATTATCGCAATTCTTGCATGTGCATGTCAAATTGTAGACCAACTTATCGGCGCACCTCTTGGTGGAGCATTAGGATTATCACTCACTTCTGGTGGTTGGATGGCATTTATCGGATGGGCTTGCTACTTCTTAGCAGGTTGTGATGTTAAAGGCGGAACAAAAGTAATGTTCTCAACAGTATTAGCAATTATTGCATCAACATTTATTATTTTCTTTGGAGTAAATGTATTTGGTGGCTTAGGATGGTGGGCATTCCCAATCTCAATTCTTATCTGGGTTATTCCAACAATCTGTACAGAAAAACTTGAGATGAATATCTTACCAGTATTATTTATCACAGCAGGTATCTTTTTTGCAATGCCAAACCCTGACTATGCATCAATCGTTTCATACATCAAAATGGGTGTATTTGAACTTGTATACGTATTCTTAGGATGTCTATTAGGATACTTAACAATTATCATCCGTGGACCATACGATGCTAAATACAATAGCTAAGATTAATAGAAATAACTAAGTGGAAATAACTAAATAAAAACAACAACAAATTGAAACTGTCAAATGAGACAAATAAAAGATAACAGTTTAACTGTTAATAAAAATTAGGAGGATAATATCATGTTTGAAATCGTACATATTGGTTTACCAACAACACAAGCTAAAGAAGGTGAATTCCACGCAGAAGGCGCTGGAATCTATGTAACAGCTCCAGAATTAAGCCCATTTGCAATCGAATACGTTAGATTTTTACCAGGCTCAATTTTCCCAGAAGAAATGCACTATGACGTACACGTAGCAGCTAAAGTAGATTCAATTGACAAATATGTTGAATTAGCTGACAGCGTAATCGTTCCTAAAATGGACAATGGCGATTGCTACTTAGCATTTGTTAAAAAAGACCAAGTTATCATTGAATTAATGGAAATGAAATAATTAATTGCTAGCCATAGTTAATTAAATATGAATAACCGAAAAAGAAGGGGCAATCGGGAAATAGGCTAAAATATCCTATTTTCTCCCTTAACACAGAATGCCTAGTATTTATCAGCGAATTATAATAATTCGAAGATTGATACTAGGCATTTTATTGCTTATCTATTGTTGGTCATATTATTTTAGAGCGCAATTAATAAAGGTTCTGTTCATCTACAGTACATATTTCGTCCGATAGCATAAAGCAAAAATTCTTTATATACTTTTTCTGATGACCTAAAATTAAATCTCCGGAAATTTTCATTTTCTTTTATATCTCCGAAATGTCCCTCTGTTTGTATCGAACGTATTTGTCTATTTATGATTCCTGATTCACTTTCAATATTTTCATGGGATTCTGATTTCAAATCTTCCCATTGTTCATTTATTTTAATAATCTTATTCTTATCTTTATCTCGTGTATGAATAATAAAATAATTCTCCACAGCAATCTGCACGTTATAAGCAGGCTTTAGTTGACCATTCATCATGTGGTCATCCTTCATTCTCATAAACGTAGCTTCCACATCTGTTTTAGAATAACTATGGCGGTCTTTTCCCATGATTTCGAAGTTTTCTTTATATTTCATAAGACGTTCGCCACAAGCTTCTAGTTCTTCGTATAATTCTTGTAGTGAAGATTTATGTTTGCCTTTTCCAGATACAAACGCAATGCCTTCTCCATCAGCAATGGTCTTTAAGTATGTTTGTAGTTTTAATAATTCCAGAGGGGAGCAATTATC
>JAWXVA010000124.1:0-6970 GCA_044425815.1 Eubacteriales bacterium | reverse complement strand
CAATGCTCACAGCCATCGAGGCTGCTCCGCTTAAAATGCCCTGAAACGCCGCAAAGATGAACCATTCTTGGAAAAAGCGGACAATCGTGGACGCTAAATTTTAAAATCCATGCAGCATCGAGCTGCATGGATTTTATTTTTGAAAATAGTTGCCAGGGTCGGACTGAGTCGCGACAAGCGTGGAAATCTTTCACAGAATCTTTCACAGAATCTTTCAAAAAGGTAAATTTAAAGAGTAAAATTACATAAATATAACACTATCTAACTGTACATATAATAAACTTATAAACAGACAATTATGTATATTATGCAGCTTTTAAAGTTGGTTAATTTTAAATATTATATACAACTGAACAAAAAAAACACTATATTTGCTTTATTGAAGTAGTGTCATGTATTTATATGGTACTACTTTGTACAAAAAATAAAAGAATTATTTATAACAACTTATTATAACACTAATGATTAACATAACATTTCCTGACGGTAATGTAAAGCAATTTCCTAAAGGAACTACAGGATTACAAATTGCTGAAAGCATTTCAACACGTCTAGCACAAGATGTACTTGCAATCGGAGTTAACGATCAAGTTATAGACTTAAATCGTGAAATTAATGAAGATGCTTCAATAAAACTATTCAAATGGGATAGCGAAGAAGGTAAACACGCATTCTGGCACTCTTCTTCTCACTTGCTAGCAGCAGCCCTTGAAGAACTATACCCTAACATAAAATTCGGTATAGGACCTGCTATAGAAACAGGTTTCTACTATGATGTAGACTCTCCAGAACCTATCGTGGAAGCTGACTTAGCTAAAATTGAAGCTAAAATGCTAGAAATAGCACGCCAAAAAGTGAAATTTACACGCCGTGATGTTTCTAAAGAAGAAGCTCTTAAAACATATACCGAAAAAGGTGACGAATATAAAGTGGAACTTATCTCAGCTCTTGAAGATGGTACTATCACTTTCTACGAAAATGGTAACTTCACTGACCTTTGCCGTGGACCTCACATCCCTTCAACATCGCATATTAAAGCCGTTAAGTTAACTTCTATAGCTGGTGCTTATTGGAGAGGTAACGAAAATAATAAAATGCTTACTCGTATCTATGGTGTTACTTTCCCTAAAAAATCTCTTTTAGATGAACACCTTGCTATACTTGAAGAAGCTAAAAAACGTGACCACCGTAAAATTGGTCGTGAACTAGAACTTTTCAGTTTCTCATCTCGCGTGGGACAAGGTCTTCCGCTATGGTTACCTAAAGGTGCTGCTCTTAGAGAAAGATTAGAAAACTTCCTAAAGAGCGTTCAAAAACAATATGGCTACCAACAGGTTATCACTCCTCACATTGGTATGAAAGACCTTTATGTTACTTCGGGACACTACGCAAAATATGGTAAAGACTCTTTCCAACCTATACATACACCTGATGAAGACGAAGAGTTCTTACTAAAACCTATGAACTGCCCTCACCACTGCGAGATTTATAAAACTAAACCTCGTTCTTATAAAGACCTGCCTATCCGTTTTGCAGAGTTTGGTACTGTATACCGTTATGAGCAAAGTGGAGAACTTCATGGTTTAACTCGTGTAAGAGGATTTACTCAAGATGATGCTCACCTTTTTGTACGCCCTGATCAACTAAAAGACGAATTCAAAAAAGTTATTGACATCGTACTTTACATCTTCAAAACTCTTAGCTTTGAAAACTTTACAGCTCAAATTTCTTTGAGAGATAAAGTTAATAGAGAGAAATATATTGGTAGCGAAGATAACTGGGAAAAAGCAGAACAAGCTATCATAGAAGCTACAGCAGAAAAAGGTCTTAACACTATTGTTGAGTATGGAGAAGCAGCTTTCTATGGTCCTAAATTAGACTTCATGGTAAAAGATGCTATCGGTAGACGTTGGCAGCTAGGTACTATCCAAGTGGATTACAACTTACCAGAACGTTTCGATCTTTCATATACAGGTAGTGACGACAAACTTCACCGCCCTATCATGATACACCGCGCTCCTTTTGGATCTATGGAACGTTTCGTAGCTGTACTTCTTGAGCACACTGCTGGTAAATTCCCTCTATGGTTAGCTCCTGAGCAAGCTGTTATCATCCCTGTAGGTGAGAAATATAACGAATACGCTACAAAAGTTGCTAAAGAACTTAACGACATAGACATCAGAACTATCTTAGATGATAGAAACGAAAAAGTAGGTCGTAAGATTCGTGATAACGAGTTAAAACGTATTCCTATCCTTCTTATCGTAGGTGAAAAAGAGTTTGAAAATGGCACAGTTTCTGTACGTTTACAAGGTGAAGGTAAAGAGCGTGGAGAAATGAAAATCAGCGAATTTGCAGAATTTGTTACTTCTATCGTAAAAGAAGAGGTAAAACCTATCTAAGCTGAAAACTTTTTTTTCATTTGTTAAAGAATATTTCAAAAATAACTTTAACAGCTCATTACCAACATAATACAATAATAAATATTGACACTAGACCCAGTAAAATGAGTCTAGTGTCGTTTATAAAAGATATAAATAAAAGTTTATTAAATAATAAATTTTCATTTATATTATTTTGTTTGCAACTTTTTTTATATATTTGCATAGTTAACAATAAGTTAAATTAAATTTAGGAGGACAAAATTATAGGCCCAATTAAAACGCCAAGACCTAACGCAGGAAGGCGAATACCACCACAGCAGGGGCGTGAAGCCGCTCACAAGATTAATGAAAAAATCACTGCTAAGCAAGTGAGAATCATCGGTGAGAACATCGAGTCAAAAGTATTAAGTATTGCTGAAGCATTAAAAATTGCTGATCAACAAAATCTTGACTTAGTTGAAATTTCACCAAAAGCTGAGCCACCAGTATGTAGAATTGTTGATTATCAAAAATTCTTATACCAACAAAAACGCAAAGCTAAAGAAATAAAAGCTAAAACAACAAAAGTTGTTATCAAAGAAATACGTTTTGGTCCTAACACTGACGACCACGACTACAACTTCAAGTTAAAACATGCTGAGAACTTCTTAAAAGATGGTTCTAAAGTTAAGGCTTATGTTTTCTTTAGAGGTCGTGAGATTGTGTTTAAAGATCAAGGTGAGATATTATTATTACGTTTTGCAACTGACCTAGAAGAACTAGCAAAAGTTGAACAATTACCTAAATTAGAAGGTAAACGTATGATACTTATTTTAGCTCCAAAAAATAAAAAATAATCTTTAGGGAACTTCGATAAACTGAATTTTACGCTTTATGTAAAATCTATTTACAGAACTCTACTTTAATATAAAAATCACCCATACAGCATCGTGTTGTGTGGGTGATTTTTATATATATAACTATTTTGCGGAGGAATCGGGTAGGAGCAGTGGGATTATTTCCCACTGCGACCTCCCACACCACCGTAATCACAATCTTGTGATTACGGTGGTTATCACAACTTTTTAATTATCACAACATATTAGTCTAAACTTTTGTAACTCATGATGCTTTTTTTAATAAAGTTGTGATTATATTATATAGATATAACCATAAAAAAGTAGCATCATGAAGTTATCAGATCTTTTATTAAAGTGTGATGACCTTTTATGTTTTGCAAGGACAAGTGATTACAGTAAAGGTTACATCTCTAACTTGCGCCGAGAAATCATATCTTTGAATTTATTTGCAAAAAGGCATCCTATGAGTTCTTTTGAGGAATATTACATTTATCTTCAATCACTCGCTCACAACAAATCCACATTAAGTAGCAGACGGCAAGTCTTCGGTCGAATTGTACAGTATTATAAATATGGGGTACTCCCCAGTAAGGCCAAACCTTTTGTTTTTAATAAAATAGATGAGTTTGAAGCGTTGCCTAAAGAGTTTAAACTCTTTGTCTTATCCTATGTGAATTTTATGGAATTCAATAATCTTAAAACTTCAACCATTAACGGAAGACGTGGTGTATTAGTAAAATTTCTAAGGCATCTACAATCAAATGACATAACTAAATTCTTAGATTTAACAGAAGCGGTTGTATTATCATATTTTAAAGATAAAAAGGCGCAAAATACAGGATATGATATTGTCAAGATTTTAAAATTGGCAGCAAATGCCTGTGTTGCATCCAATATTCCAATCACAGGAATTGAAACAGTCTCTCGATTTCTTCCAATGTTGCCGAAAAGACATCTTGTATATCCATATTTGACAGATACTGAAATAGCATTGATATTGGATGTATTGCAGAAAGAAGAATCAGGTTTGTCATTTAGAGATAGAGCTATAGGGATTATGCTCTATTATACAGGCATGCGCAGAGGAGATTTAACAAACTTTAAAATTGAGCAGATAGATTGGAACTCGGAATCAATAACTTTTTATCAGAGTAAAAACCAGACATATAATACTCTTGCGTTGCGTCCAATCGTTGGTAATGCTATTTTCGACTATATTAATTTCGAACGTCCTAAATGTGATTCACCCTATCTGTTTCTGACAATCGATGCACCATATCGTAATCTTCAGGGTGGTACAATATATGACATTTTGGATAAGATTTTCCGGAAAGCTGATGTTAGAACCGATCGAGGAAGAAAAGGAACACATATTTTTCGCCATAACTTCACACGACAACTAATAAATCATAGATGTGACACTCGTATGATAACAAATTTATTAGGTCATAATTCTGCAGAGTCTATCAATGCTTATCTACAGACCGATTATACCTCGCTTAAGTCTTGCGCATTAAGTATAGAACAGTTTCCTATAAAAACATCAATACTATGATCAGTACTTCTTTTGAAAATTTGGTTTGCAAGTATTCCACCTTCTGTGAAGTCTCGCAACGTTCTGACACAGCTGTATTGCATGCAAATGTGTTTTATAATTGGTGCAAACGCAATTTTGATGGGGCTCAATATTTATCTCAGGAGATGATTAATCTATGGTGGGTAAAAACGCCCAAAGAAAGCTATTTTACTCACTACACACGAATACATAAAGCATTGCCTTTAGTGCGATATGCTATAGACGTATTGCATATTTCAAATCTCCATATATTAGAGCTTCCTGCATTTGTATCATGTACATCACAGCCACATTATTTTGTGTCTGAAGAGTTGAGTAATTTCTTTCGTGCTTGCGATGAACTTTCATCGAATAACAGTGTCTCGCAAAAGCTTAGACAAATAATAGTTCCTGTCATTATGAGATTGCTGTATTCAAGTGGATTAAGAGTCGTGGAGGTAAGGCTGTTAAAGCGCGAAGATTTTGATTTTGAAACAGGCGTAGTAAACATAAAGCGAACAAAAGGGTATTTTGAACATCAGATTGTTCTCCATGATTCAATGTTGTGTTTGATACGTCGCTATGATGTTGCAGTTGATGCTATTTTGCCTAACAGAGTTGTCATGTTCCCAGACGAAAGTGATTGCTTCCATAAAAGCAAATGGCTATCAGACCAATTTCACAAATGTTGGTATAAGTATAATACATCAAAAGCTTTTGCTAGAGAGCTAAGACATCAATATGCGACTGAAAATATAAACTCTTGGTCAAACGAAGAATATGATGTATACGATAAATTAGTATCCTTGAAGAATAGTATGGGGCACACAAAATTATCACGAACGCTTTATTATTACGACCAAGCATCTTCTTACGGCCAGCAGATAGAGCGAAAATGTGGAGCATCATTTAATAACATAATAAATTTATTTGCCGATTATGAAAAACAATAAAAGAACAAGTGCATTAGCTCTTGCCAAATTATACAATGAGTGGCTTGATGATTGCGTTAGCAGAAAAAGTGACTGTACTATACGTTCCTATGAAACAGCAATAGGTTCTTTTATCTCTTATCTCGCAAAATACAAAGGCTATAAAAACGAAGGATTTTGTGCTCAAGATGCTTTATCTGTAGATAATATTCTGGAATGGATTGATTGGTTATCAAAGGAATGTAAGATGAAGCCTCAGAGTTGTAATGTGAGATTATCTGGAATAAGATCTTTTCTAAAGTATGTTGCTAAAAAAAACAAATCGTTTGCTGCTACATATATAGAAGCAAAATATATAGAACGCATGAAAACTGAGACGGTACAAGTGAAGAGCTTAACTAAAGATGCAATAAAAACACTTCTGTCTGTACCTAACGTGAATTGCTTTACAGGAATGAGGGATGCTGTACTAATGGCTTTGATGTATACAACTGGTTGCAGAATTAACGAAGCTTTATCGATAAAAATATCAGATTTACATATGAATGGCTGTGAAGCTTCTGTTTCGATTCTTGGTAAAGGAAACAAGCGGCGTAGTCCTTACCTCCCAATTGTTGTTAAAAAGAATATTCAAATCTACTTGAAGAGATATTTTTCTGATAATATTGATACTGAGCGATATTTATTCTTCTCCAACTACAAAGGTTGCTTTTGCAAGCTTACTCAAGAAGCGATTAGAAAACGATTAGATAAATACGCACAAGAAGCAAATAAACAATCTAAAGATGTGCCAATAAACTTCCACTCACATCAGTTCCGACATTCCATGGCTGTACATCGACTGGAAGATGATATGAATATAGTGCAACTATCGAAAGAGCTTGGTCATGCAAGCATAGAAACTACAATGTGCTACCTTGATGTTATCCCAGGAAAAAAAGAAAAGGCTATAGCTGAGCTTGAATCAGGCAATATTAAAAATCTTCCGCGCAAATGGAAGTCCCAGTCTGATAAATTAGAAAAACTATTTAGATGTAAATATTAATTATAATTATCACAACTTTTTTAAAGGCAAGAATCTGACATTCAGTACTTCATAGGAATTAGTTGTGATAATTAAAAAGTTGTGATAACCACCGTAATCACAAGATTGTGATTACGGTGGTGTGGGAGGTCGCAGTGGGAAATAATCCCACTGCTCCTACCCGATTAGACGCTTGTCGCTTTCCCTTCCGACCCTCCAACAATATCGGAAGCGCG
>JAWXVA010000123.1:0-7004 GCA_044425815.1 Eubacteriales bacterium | reverse complement strand
TCCCATATGTGCTAATACTAGTTTTTCTGGGTACACATCGTCAATTAGGTTTTTGATAATCTGTGGTGTAGCATGAATAGGATCTGGCAAACCAATATCTAGCCCTGCATGAACCACTGTAACCAAATCGAGCTCTGTAGCGCACTCTAATATCCGTTTATAACGTATGTCATCAAATAAAGTCTGTTGATAATCTGGGTGTAACTTAATTCCTTTTAGCCCCATCTCTTTTACTCTTTTTAATTCTACTTTATAGTCTGCATAATCTGGATGCATTGCACCAAAAGAATGAATCTTATTAGCTTGTTCTTCATTAATCTTCTGCGCACTATTATTACAAGTCTCTACTTGTGCTGGGGATGTTGCCACTGGTAACACTACCGACATATCTATGCCTGCTTCTAGCATAGATGCTTTCAATCCCTCCATTGTCCCATCCACAAATGCTTTGATACAAGCGGATTTTTCTAATTTCGGTATTACTTTTGGTGCCAAAAAATCTGGAAATGTGTGTGTGTGAAAATCAATAATCATTTTTTTCCCCCTCTGTATTTGTTAATACTAATTACTCTTTTTTCGCCATAATTCTCCAAGTGCTGCTCCTCCAAGTATTAAGATAGCACCTACAATCTGAAGTCCCACTAACCGTTCTTGTAAAATGATTGCTGACAGTAAAATCGCTGATACTGGATCCAGGTAACTGCATAAAGCTACACTCTGTGCTGGCAATTTCTGTATAGATGAAAAATATAAGAAACATGCCAATCCTGTGTGCACCCCTCCTACTACTATTAACAGCATCATTGTAGTTGTACTTGGCATAATCCAAGCTCCTTCATGATTTAATAATACAAATGGTATGATAATAATTGCTGCTCCTACTAATTGCATGAGTGTAATCTCTATTCCATACATACCATTCACGTATTTGTTGAGAATCATAACTCCTGCATAGAAAAATGCAGCCATGAATGCTAGGCAAAACCCTTTCACTGTAACATCTGGAGATCCACCGGTGAAATTCACCAAAATCATTCCTACAAAGGAACATCCTACCCCTATGAGTTTTGCTACCGTCAAACGTTCTTTGAATAACATTTGTGATAGTAATATTACCATGATTGGCGCAGTGTAATACACTAGTGTTGCTGAACTTACTGTCGTATGTTTAAACGCTTCAAACAGGAACATCCAGTTCAACACCATGGATATACCTGAAACAATCAATATTGGCAAGTTTTTTCGATATGCTGCTTTTGTTGATTTATCCTTCTTCATTATCAACAGAATTCCCAAGAACATTGCACCAAATACGACCCGTGCCATAACTATCTCTGTACTTGTAAGTGGAATTTCTTTTACAAATAACCCAATACTCCCCCATATTAACATTGCTACGATTAATTGTACGTATGCCATTATAATTCCTCTTCTCTTCACTTATCGTTTCTTATATTTTTTTAATCATTGTATATGCTATATCTACCAATTCATCAACTGTTTCTTTACGACCTGTCTTAACCCAAATCTCTGCTAACGAATTTAAAACACCTATTTTTGCTGGTAATCTATACTTTTCCTCTACCGTCTGATATTCTTGTTGAAATAAAAACTCTTGAAATCTTGCTTCCATTTTCATGAAAAGATATGGGCGGTTGCACTCTCTTGTTAATGTCAAATTATCATTCATCATTGCTTTATGCTCAAAAATAGTATGAAGTAGCTCTATCCACTCCTCTTCACTATGATTCGTAAGTAACATAGGTTGAATACGATTCTTAATCTTGTTCATTTTGTCTTCCACGATACTATCTAAAATTTCGTCTATGCTACAATAATTTCGATAATACGATACACGTGCTACATTTGCCTTCTTAATAATATCTGTAACTGTTATATCCATATATGGCTTCTCTGTCATCAGCTCTAAAAGTGCCTCTTTTATTAATATTTTCACAGTTATTTTATCTGTTTTTCCCATTTATTCCGCTCCAATTTCGCTCAGCACATGTTACATCCTTTTGTGTTTTTGTACCATTTTATATATTTAGTGGTTTTTTCATTCTATTTATGATAGCATTTTCTCAATGTTACACTTTGTATCATCATGCAATTTAGTGTAACTCATTATAAATAAAAAATCAACAAGAAAGGTGGAGAAATCACATGAGTATTATCACACTCTTAATCCTTATTTTAGTCGTTGCTATTGTTGCCATTGCATTAAAGGCACTTCATCACAAAAACCACGGTGAGCATGGTTGTATAAGAGACTGTGCCAACTGCGGTCATCCTTGTCACCACAAGGGAAGATTCTAATTCTACTAAATATAGACACCGTTTTCAAATAAAATTAGTGGTTATCCCCCCAAAAGTAGATAACCACTAATTTTATTATTCTAAGAAATTAATTTCATACTGTTTCATCGCCAATAATGCCATCAATTGATCAAAGGAATAGATATCTCCATTTACATGTTCTCTAAAATATCAGCAATATACTTGCTCGCATTGCCATCGCCATAAGGATTACTTGCTTGTGACATCCTCTCATACTCTTTGGAATCACTGAGCAAACGCTTGAAATGATCGTAAATGTCCTCTTCTTTCGTCCCTACTAATTTCAAGGTACCCGCTTCAACCCCTTCTGGTCGTTCTGTAGTATCACGCATTACTAATACTGGTTTCCCTAAGGATGGTGCCTCTTCTTGAATTCCGCCACTATCTGTAAGTATAAAATACGAAGCATTTAAGAAATTATGGAAATCTACTACTTCAAGAGGCTCTATTAATTTCACTCTTGATTGATGTGCAAAATGTATATTTGCCACCTCGCGAACTGCTGGGTTCATATGAATTGGATAAATCACTTTCACATCTTCATATTCCTCTACAATTCTACGAATTGCTGCAAACATATTATGAAGTGGCTGTCCTAGATTTTCTCTTCTATGTGCTGTCAATACTATTAATCTGGAATCGCTTGCCCACTCTAATAATTCATGAGTATAACTCTCTGAAACTGTTTCTTTCAGTGCATCGATTGCTGTATTTCCTGTAATAAATATTTGTTCTTTATTCTTACCTTCTTTGATAAGATTATCTGCTGCTTGTTGTGTTGGTGCGAAATGAACTGCTGACATCACTCCTACCGCTTGTCGATTGAACTCTTCAGGAAACGGTGAATGGATGTTGTATGTTCTTAATCCTGCTTCTACATGTCCTACCGGAATCCCCATATAAAAACAAGCTAAGGCTGCTGAAAATGTCGTCGAAGTATCCCCATGCACTAATACAATTTCAGGTTTTTCTTTTTCTAATATTGCCTTTAATTTATTCAACACCTCTGTCGTAACATCAAATAGTGTCTGCCCTGCTTTCATAATTGACAAATCATAATCTACTCTTGTATGAAATACATTTAGCACCTGATGTAACATTTCCCTATGTTGCCCTGTTACGCACACACATACCTCAAAATTTTTGCGACTTTCCAGCTCTTTTACCACAGGACACATCTTAATTGCTTCTGGTCTAGTCCCAAATACTAACATTATTTTCCTCATACATTCCCCTTTCTCTCATCTTCTCTACTTCTTCTTTGACGATTTCATCAATCACATCGTTATAATATACTCCCATATGCTTTGCAATAGTCTCCCCATCTTCTTGACCTCTTGCAATATGGTTGCGAATAATAATTAATTGTTCTACACTAATCTTTCCTTTTATCAATTCTTTCTCTAATTGATTTACAGTAGCTGTAGTTTCTTTTGTTTCATAAATTCGTTCTAATCCTTCTTGTATACTTTCGTCTAACATTAAAACCGTTTGTCCATCTACTTCGAATTTTTCTCGAAGTATCGACTGTGTATTCATCGGTGTGGATACTCCATAAGCAAATACATAACCTAATTCTGTCTTTAATATTGGCACTGTTTGATGCTCTCTTAAGAATTCTTCTTCAAATATTTCACCAAATCTAGTAAAATCATACAAATCAAGTGATTCATTTTTTACGAATGGAATATTTTTAATTGCAGTCAATGCTTCTAGAAATTGTGTTTCATTAATCAAATTTATATTCATAAGATGCTGACCAATAAAGAGATTTTCTTCCTTGTTTTTCAACGCTTCTTTCAACTCTTTAATTGTTATGTAACCTTTGCTAACAAGTACATCACCAAATCTTCTATGGAATCTTGTTAGTATTTCTTTCTCTAAAAATGAGTGTTCTGTTTTCGACCATTCAAATTTAATTAATTCTTCTTGTTTTGCATCTTCTATTTCTGTTTCTGTCTCTACTTCTGTTTTTGTCTCTACTTCTGTTATTACTTCTGAATTCTCTGTAGTTTTATTATTTTCCACCTGCTCCATTGAATCTGCTACTTGAATTTCTTCCTGCGGTGGTTCCACTGGTTTCTTCTTCCCTTTTATGTATTGAATATATGCCCGAACAGTAGCCACTAAGTTAATAATATTGCCCCAGATGATACGTAATGGTATTAGTGGTGGGAAGAAACATCCAAAGAATACACTCCTGTATCCATAAATATGCTTTAATGATACCGCTCTAAATAACTGTCTCTCAATCATCATAATTGTTACTGCCAAACATAAATACCACGACAGTGTATATTTAGGATATATTGGGGTCAACTCGATAAATAATGATGTTATAAAATAGATGAGCACTGGATATCCTACCATGGATAATAAGTTTCCTAGTTTCGCTTTTTGATCTCGGTACAAAGAATATTTTCCAGCAAAGGACAGATTCTTATTGAAAATATCCTTAAATCTTAGTGATTGCATTGTAATCCCTAGCGTCCATCTAGTCTTTTGTTTTACTGCTGTTTTAAATGTATTTGGAAATAGTGATCGCGTTGCTATATATTCTGTTTTCGTTTTGCCTGCAAAATCTAGTCTTTCTAATTTCTCAAGCACATAATACATTTGCAATCCATTTTCATATAATGTAAGTGATAATTTATAATCTTCTGTCAAGCTATTCTCTGGTAATACATGATAGCCTAATACTTCGATTGTATCTCTTGCAAGTGAGAATCCTGTACCTGCTGATGGAACAAATGCTCCTGTATTCCTTCGACTTACCATGGTAATAAAATGATTTTCTGCAAATTCGTCTGCATAGGTATTGGTCGTAATATTTGAAAAGAAATTCCATAGGGTAGGTTTCTTAACAAGTGGAAAAACCGGGAACTGAACTGCTGGATATTTCTCCATCAAATAATTGGTAACCTTTAACTCATATGGGTGAACCAAATCCTCTGAATCGTGAACTGTGACCGCCGAGAATCTCCAATTTTTCTGCTCTTCATATTGTTTTACCTGTGAAATAACATAGTTAATATTCTGCGCTTTCGATGTTGGGCCTTCTTTAAAATTCACAACACAATGTACATTTGGATATTTTTCTTGCAACTGCTGCGCTATATATACTGTCGCTTTATCATTTGGATATACTCCTAAAAAAATATGATACATCGATTTTGGATATTGCTGTGATGCAATAATATTCTCCACTACATCCAAAAGTACGTTATCCTCATGCCAAGCTGCAATAATCACCGCAATGAGCTTCGGTGGAATTTTATCTAACTCTTCAAATTTTAATGTTTGTTCCTTCTGTTTGCGCCTCTTAATCAAGGTAATAATATCCCATATAAAATCGTCAAATCCTGTAATTAAATATAATGTCACTAGAATTAATCCAATAATGTATAACGTACTTGCACTCACTGTTCTTCCTCCTGATTTTTCTTTCTCTTATTCTTCTCTGATTCTTCTTTGTACGATTCTTTTCAATTCGTTTCTTGTTACTCTGTCTTGCTATATTGTACTATAATAAAAACAATTTGTAATACTCTGTGCTATCTTTTCATTTTCTTTTAATATTTATTTACTATTATTGTCTAAAAAGCCAAGTAGAGACATCTCTCAACGTCTCTACTTGGCTTTTTTTTACTTATTCATTGCTATTTCTTCATTATAGATGGTAACTGTGTTCTTCCCTAATCTTTTCGAATGGTAAAGTGCTGCATCTGCCTTTCTATATAACTCTTCATAGGTTGTCCCATGATCAGGATAAATTGCAATGCCAATGCTTGACTTTATATTAGCCCGCCCTGTATCACTCACATACTCTCTTCCAATTGTTTCGAGTATTAAACTTCCTCTTTTAATCAATGTCTCTTCATCTCCACAAGCGTTTAGAAATATTACAAATTCATCTCCACCTACTCGACCTATAATATCCTGCTCACGAATTGCATTCCTCATTCTTTTGCTTGCTGTTTCTAATAAATAATCACCAAATTCATGTCCAAAGCTATCATTAACGTTTTTGAAGTCATCTAAGTCCAAGAAATATATGGCATGCTTACTTGTCAATTGTGATACTGCTAGTATTTCACTCACCTTTGTTTGAAAAGAAATTTTATTCATGGTATGTGTCAGCAAATCATAATTCGCTCTTTCTTCCATCTCTGTTAATTCTTGAATATTCACTAGCTTTCCCAATAAGGAAATAGGTTCTCCGTGGGTGTCATTCAACGCCTTACTCAGTATCCTGTACTTCTCGTATTTTCCTGTCACATGTTTAATCCGTACATCGTGGATACCGCCAATCCCTGCTGCCATCGCACGCGCATATACCATATATGCATCCAAATCTTCGGGATGAATGACATCCCCTTTACTAATCGATTCTGGAAAATCTTCTACCAATGCTGGGATTCCAAAGATTTCAGCACAATCACTTCTGTGTTGCATTGTTTTATGTTTTATGTCAATTTTAAATATAATCTCTTTCGACAGATCTTGTACTACGTCAAAATATGCTCCTTGCTCTTCATATTTCTCCATTAATTCTAGTCGTCGCTTTAATGACAATACGAAGCCATATATCAAACGCTTCCCATCTTCTTCCTCCAAATAATATGCATTTAATCGGAATAACTCGTATACACCTGGTTTGACTT
>JAWXVA010000122.1:0-7272 GCA_044425815.1 Eubacteriales bacterium | reverse complement strand
ATTTTCAATTTCTGTCGCTAATATCTCCGATGTCCCTGATGCTATTCCTACTAATGCTAGAATTGCGATTGATGCTACTATAATTACTCCATATTCCTCAATAAATGTTTTCATAATTTTTCTCCTTTCTCAACTGATTTAATTGTCGCTAGTTCATATTCTGTTCACACTTCTTTTAAAATTCCGTTACTCATATAACATTTTCTCTCCATTACTTTCTCATATAATTAATTTATCGAGTAAGATAACTCGATTCGTACAATATTAATCGTACTAATTAAAACTTTTTCATAATAATGCTAGAGATCGAAAGATTTCTAGCATCCTTCCTTTTATAGGGTCTTTTTTCTGTTATATACTAGATTTTTTATTTTCCCTCTTTTAATACAACCAACAAATAATATGCCTTTTCTCCAACTTCTTGTGCACTTTCTTCTCGTGTGCTTTCTTCTAGTTCCAACAATATCTGCATAATTTCTTCTTGTGAACCAACTATGTTATCCCCTAACAAGTAGGTTTCTATTACATAATCTTCTAGGATAGTCTCACCCACCTCTTGTTCACTAGTAGTATCTTCTTTCTCTGCACTTTCTACTATCAATGCATTTATTTTAGAAGTGTGTTGCAAGATGCCTGTTTCTTGCATAATTTGCATAAGGATAACGACTAAAATAGCTGCTAACATTGTCCTCTTAACTATTTTTTCACTAAATAGTTTTTTATCCTTACTTATTTTACTTTTCGCTTTATAAACTTTTATTTTGGGAATTTCTTTTTGAATTTCTTTGATTGTTTGATATGTATCGTCTGATGATACATTTAAACATTTTTGAATAACCTTAGAATATGAATGTGATTCCATCACATTGATTTGTGGGACAAACGTTGCTTGTGCAATGAGAAATTGAAGTGTCTTTCCAAAACTATAGAAATCTGTGTTTATTCTTGTTCGTTTAACAGAACCATTCCTATGAAACGACTCGCTAATCACTCTCTTTTGCATATGGATTAATATTTCTTCGTTCTCTGATGTATCTAAATCTAGTAAATGTAGCTTCTCATCTTTTGAGATCACCATAGCATAGGGATTCACATATTGATATGCTCTTTCAAAACACTTATGATATGCTGTTAACTGTATACAAAGTTCATTCATCCACTTCATGAATTGAATTTTAGGAATCGAAGGGTGATGTGCTATATAGTAGACTAATAATTCCCCTTCTACTATCTCGACTCCACTATGAACTTTTCCATTTTGCTCAACCATCTTCAAGGTTCCAAACACTCCTTGAAACCGCATAAATATACTACCTCCTCTCTGTTAAAAGTAAATCGGAAATTTTTCGCATGAGTAATGCTTGATTTTTTTGATGTTTTTGACTTTTTCTTGATTCTTTTAGAAGTGTATTTGCATAATATCCCACATTCATCCAAATTACAAGTGCTTTTTCACAAATAACTTAGTAGTATATTTAATAAATATCGTTTTTATTATTTCATAAATATTATAAAAGGCAAAACCACTGTGGATTTTGCCTTTTTCTCGTATTGTAAATTTTTCATTTTAAAATTTTAGAAGTTCCTATAAAGATGTCTAGGAATTCCATCTACCATTACTGGAGATACATCACCTTGAATAAGAGGTTTCACATAAGACACAAATTCATTTGTTACGTATGTTCCATCTTTATTAACCCATTCTCTTGGAACTAGCTTCTCATCATTTGCAATTTTATGAACATCTTTTACTTCTGTCCCGCTTTGATATGGATCATCTGAAAGACGTGTAATAACAACCATCTTACCTGTATCACCTTCATCCGCTGCTTTTACTGCTGCCCCTCCAACTTGATAAGCTTCTAAGATATCAACGCGGGATGCCAAATGCGATCCTGCACGTTGTAATGTACTTAATTCAATGGCGCGAGTCTTACACCCTACTTCTCCTGCAACAAAGCTTGCTAAGTAGCTTGCTGTACCAGATAGCTGCTTGTGACCAAACGCATCTACAAAATCAATCGCACTTCCCATTTCGCATACATATCTTCCGTCTGCTAATTTTATTCCTTCTGAAACTGCAACGACTACAGATGTTTTCTTTTCTAAAAGTACTCGAACTCTTTTTACAAATTCTTCAATATCAAATGCAATCTCTGGTAAATAGATTAAATCTGGTCCCGTACAATCTTCTCCTTGCGCTAATGCAGCAGCTCCTGTTAGCCAACCTGCATTTCTTCCCATGATTTCCACAATCGAAACTAAGCCTTTAGGATATTCCAAACAAAATCCATCACGGATAATCTCTTTTACAGATGTACCGATATATTTTGCTGCACTACCAAACCCTGGTGTATGGTCTGTCAATGCCAAATCATTATCGATAGTCTTAGGACAACCAATAAATCTTGTACTGTGACCTGTTACAATTGCATAGTCTGATAATTTCTTAATTGTATCCATAGAGTCATTACCACCAATATAGATAAATGCTTCGATTTCTAATTTATTAAGAATCTCAAATATCTTCTCATACAACGGCATATCTTCATGAATCTCTGGTAATTTAAATCTACATGATCCTAAATATGCTGCTGGTGTTCTCTTTAATAATTCTGCATCTAATTCGTTCTTGATATGATCAGATAAATCTACATATCTCTCATCCAATAATCCTTGAATACCGTACAGCATTCCATAAACCTTTTTTGCTCCTCTATCCTTTGCAGTACGATATACACCTGCCAAGCTCGAATTAATTGCTGCTGTCGGTCCCCCTGATTGTCCTACAATTACATTTCCCTTCATAAATAAAAATCCTCCATTCCTATCTGTGTCAATACACCATATGCACTAAATTATAGTGCAGTTTGTTGTATTTGTAAATAGAAATAGAGGTTTTTTTGTATATTATACATAAATACAGTTTTTAGTTTTTAATTACCCCAAAGTAATTGCATTAATTGTATCCAATTCTTCTTTTGTAAATTGACACTTCTTAATTGATTCAACATTATCCAGTACTTGTGAAGATTTTGAAGCACCAATTAGAACGCTTGTTACTTTGTCATCTTTAAGTACCCAGCTGAGTGCCATCTGTGCCAATGACTGACCTCTGCTTTGTGCTAAATCATTTAGAGCTACAATCTGTGCCATACGCTCTTCTGATAATTCTTGACTAGTTAAGAATCTACCATCTGCTTTGATTCGACTATCTTCTGGAATACCTTGTAGGTATCTATTCGTTAATAATCCTTGTGCTAATGGACTAAAGGCAATGAGTCCACAACCTGCTTCCACTGCAAAATCTGGTAAATTATCATCTTCTATATGTCTATCAAACATAGAGTAACGAATTTGATTAATTACAAATGGACATCTTAAGTCTTTCAAAATTTCCATTGCTTTTTTTGTTGTTTCTCTATCATAGTTAGAAATCCCTGCATAAAGCGCTTTTCCACTTTTTACTGCTTGATCTAATGCCATCATAGATTCTTCTAATGGTGTATTTGGATCCATTCTATGGTGATAGAAGATATCCACATAATCCATTCCCATTCTTTGCAAACTTTGATCTAAACTTGCCAAAATGTATTTTCTACTTCCCCAATCGCCATAAGGTCCATCCCACATAGTGTAACCCGCTTTTGTAGAAATAATCATCTCATCTCTATAGGCACTCATCTCTTCATTTAAAATCTTACCAAAATTCACTTCTGCGCTACCTGGCTCTGGTCCATAGTTATTTGCTAAATCAAAATGAGTAATCCCCGCATCAAATGCTGTAAAACAAATATCTTTCATAACCTCTGGATTAGCGTCCGTCCCAAAATTATGCCAAAATCCTAAAGAAACTTTTGGTAATAACAATCCACTTTTCCCACTTCTACTATAATCCATCTTTTCATATCTATCACTGGCTGCTGTATACATCTTTTTCCTCCTTTATCGGTATCCAATACCTGATTTCTACCTTTAATTATACTGATTTTCTCTTGAATTACAAGTTGATTTCTCCTATAAACACAAAAAAAAGAACTATTCTTTTCAGAATAATTCTTTTTTTAACGTGGGTGAGAAGATTCGAACTCCCGGCCTTTTGGTCCGTAGCCAAACGCTCTATCCAGCTGAGCTACACCCACATGTGCTGTTAACAGCGAAGTTAATAGTAACCCATCAAGATATAAAAGTCAACCCTTTCTTATTATTTTTTTATATTTTATTCAAGTTTTTCTAAATCAGCATAACTATTCCTTGATGACAATACTATATATATGAACTTATTTAAGACTGGATATCCTTTATGACAGAGATTACGAATTTATGCACACTGAATGATATAGAGCCTGGACAACATGCCTCAATCTACTCTTTGGCTTGCACTGGCAATATGAAGCGTAGGCTATTGGACATGGGATTTATTCCTCAGGCTTCTATTCAATGTGTTGGTCGCAGCGCCGGTGGAACGCCATCGTCTTACTGCATTAAAAACACTATCATAGCTTTACGTACGGAAGATTGCATGAATATTCTGGTATTAAAACATGATTTTCACATCACAAAAATAGCATTGGCGGGAAATCCTAATGTTGGAAAGAGCTCTGTCTTTAATGGTCTCACAGGATTACATCAGCATACGGGAAATTGGGCTGGAAAAACCGTTACTTATGCATGTGGTTCTTTCGCCACACCTCAAAATACATATGAAATCTATGACCTCCCAGGGACCTACTCACTTTTTGCTCAATCCGCCGAAGAAGATGTTTCTCGAGACTTTATCTATACCCAAAACCCCGATTTAATCTTAGTCGTCTGTGATGCTACGTGCTTAGAAAGAAATTTTAATCTTCTGCTTCAGCTAATAGAAACAGGAATACCTACTATTGCGTGTGTTAATCTGCTAGATGAGGCAGAAAAAAAGTCAATTGTCCTTCATTTAGATATTTTATCAAAAAACCTAGGGATTCCTGTATTTGGAATGTCTGCACATAAAAAAAATGATTTCGAACGTCTCTCATTATTTTTAGACGAACACCTACCGCTAAAGCCCTTAGACATCTCCCTTGTTCAGTATCCTGACATTATAGAAAAAATAATCTCGTCACTGGCATTTTTCCATACTACCTCGCACATCAGTCCACGTTTTATTGCCATTCAATTATTATTAAACATAGAAAATATACCTGATTCACTCTATTCGCAGCTTCACAAGCAGCTTATTGAAAATGAATTACCGGAAATGCTTCACCAAGCAAAATCTACGCTCACTGCACACTCTATTTCTAATGATATTTTCCAAGAAATTATTGTCACTGCGCTAATCCAAAAATCTGAGCAATTATGCGAAGGTGCTGTAATAGCTCCGTCTAATGCATCTTTTGACCGAAAATTAGATCAAATTCTTACTAGCCGTATACTAGGCTATCCACTCATGGTTTTATTACTTGGTCTTATTTTCTGGATTACAATGATAGGGGCAAATTATCCTTCTCAATTCCTAACTACAGTATTATTTTATTTTCAAGACATTCTCACAAAATGTTTTACGACTGTAAATGCTCCTGAGTGGCTCCACGGAATAATAGTACTAGGTATTTATCGTACCTTAGCATGGGTGGTATCTGTCATGTTACCACCTATGGCAATATTTTTCCCATTATTTACACTACTAGAAGACGTTGGATACCTTCCTCGTGTCGCTTATAATTTAGATAAGCCATTACAGTGCTGCAAGGCCTGTGGTAAGCAAGCACTCTGCATGTGTATGGGATTTGGATGTAATGCTGCTGGAATTATCGGTTGTCGTATTATCGATTCAAAGCGTGAGCGTTTACTTGCTATTTTAACAAATAATTTTGTTCCTTGTAATGGTCGCTTCCCAACCATCATAGCCATTATTTCTATGTTTCTAATCGGCACAACTCACTCAATATTATCCAGCCTATTGTCTGCTGGTTTGTTAGCTCTTATTATCCTAATTAGTATTATCGCTACTTTTATAAGTACGAAGCTACTCTCTGAAACTATTTTAAAAGGTATGCCTTCTTTTTTCACTTTAGAGCTTCCACCCTATCGGCGCCCTGCATTTAAAAAAGTAATTATACGTTCCATATTAGATCGAACCCTCTCTGTTTTATATCGAGCTATTATTGTAGCAATTCCTGCTGGTCTAATCATATGGCTTTTGGCAAATATAATGCTTTCCGACATGAGCCTATTATCCCATTTAGCAAATTTCTTAGATCCTTTTGCGCAAGTTATGGGTTTAGACGGTATTATTTTACTCGCGTTCATACTTGGATTGCCCGCAAACGAAATCGTCCTCCCTATAATGACTATGGGTTATCTCGCTCAGGGAAGCTTAACAGAACTTAGCTCTCTCTCTCAAATGAAAGAGCTCTTTGTCTCCAATGGATGGACGTGGTGCACCGCTATTTGTGTCATCTTATTTTCATTAATGCACTGGCCTTGTTCTACGACTCTTTTAACCATACACCGCGAAACAAACAGTGTTCGTTGGACGTTCCTAGCGGCTGTACTTCCCACAGTATTTGGGATTGCAAGTTGTATTTTATTTACATCTATCAGTTCTTATTTTTACTAAATCTAGATTTAATCTAGATTCAGAGAACAAATGCTTGCTACTCTTCTCAAAATAAGCGATAATAAACGTATATTTAATTCTAAGGAGAGAATGTTATGATTATTTATGACAAAGTAAAAAAAGAAGAGCTTGAAATTAATAGTTCTAAGGATTTAATTACAATTATGATTGATGGCCGCCAAGTTGATTTGTATTTTCCTGAAGAAAAGAGTGATGCTGACGGCTATATGAAGTGGGATGTAGAACATTGGTCGAGTATCGATACCAAGCGTTTTATCCGTTGCTATTCATTCAAAGGGCGTGTCCTCGGTGAATCCACAGGACATAATATCTACGATTTAGCAAATGATTTCAAACCTGATGAAGCAGCTAAAATCGAATTAAGTTAAAATTTTATAATGATTTACTTGATATATCTTATGATATCATAATGGAGGCGAATTCTGATGAGTTCGTCTCTATTTTTTCTATAACTTCCTTTGTTAATATATTATAAAATAAATTAAACAAATCTCCGCTTTATTAAAACTCTCTTGATTCACTTGAGGTTCCTCTATAAATATAGTACTCTAACTAAACTTAGATGCTATTATTTTCCATTTTAAATGGAATACACATAACACAAGAATTGATTACTGTCGGCTTTATGAGGAAACTATATGTACAAA
>JAWXVA010000017.1:0-34915 GCA_044425815.1 Eubacteriales bacterium | reverse complement strand
TGTCAAGTTAAAACCAAAATAAGATACAACAGTGTTATTTTATGCTAAAACCTAGCTTATGATACTGATTATTTGCACCTATTTTACACCTCTGCTGTCTCCAACATATTCTCTATAAAAATCCCGTAACCCTTCGTTGGATCATTCACAAACACATGCGTTACCGCCCCAACAATCTTTCCATTCTGCAAAATTGGCGCCCCACTCACGCTTGTGTCAAGTAAAGGACAACACTTTTTTTAAATTTTCTTTATTTTAGGGTGTTTTATGTCGAAATTCCTCGAAACTTCGGAATGACATCTCAGATATAATAGTAAATCAAGTATAACATACTTTGATATTTTTGTTTGTCGAAACTTGTAAGCAAAAGCCACTTCACAAAAGTTTTCTAATTGTGAAATGGCCTTATTGGCTTTCTTGTAAAGAAGATTAACATTAGTAGATTTATTGCCTAGTAGCCATAATATTCACATTCAGTTTCCCATGCTAATGGAGTAAAATATCTTATCTTATTAATAATCATGCTGCTATCTTCCGCATCCTTCAAGGACATCTCTGTAATACTAAACATCACCACAAATTCATCATTTATATAACATGCAATATAGTCGTAGAAATATGTATCTGTATCTTCATAATACGCCTCTGTTCCATAAATAGCATTAGGGTAGCCATATGTATCAAAGAAGGCAAACAAATCATTTCCAGTTAAAATACTTTTTATTTCATAGCAATTTAAATCCAGACTCCAATAGCCTAAATCGAAAATCTCACCCATGGTTAAATCATACATTATTTCTGAACCTAGGTTTATTCTACCTAATGTCATTATGCCAATCCCACAATTTTCATATGTGTTCTCTCCATTATCATAATTGAAATAGATTTCTACTTCACCACCTTCAAGATAATATTCATCTGTAAAAGCTTCTTCTAAAGTTTCTACTACAAAATATTCTCTTTCTAGTGTTCCATTTACATCTGCATAAGCTCTAAAAGTGTATGGTCCTCCAATCGCATCCATGTCTTCTAATGTATATGGTGTAGCTAAATCAGGTAAGATAATATTCATGAAATCCGAAGCCTCATCTGTTACTTCACAAGTTTCATATACCGTTGCTGGATACGATGAATCTTTTTCTGTATCAACTACACTTGTTTCTTCCGTAACCTCTGTACTTACTTCCTCTACCTCAACTTCATCACTTTTGCTACATCCTGTAGTTAATAAAACTAATAATATAATGCCACCTATAATTTTTCTTTTCATAATTTCTCCTCCCATCATGTACTCTTACATTACATTATATACCTTTTTTATTCATTTTATCAACTTATTATTGGAAGACGTAAATCAATCTGCCGTCTCCAACATATTCTCTATAAAAATCCCGTAACCCTTCGTCGGATCATTCACAAACACATGCGTTACCGCCCCAACAATCTTACCATTCTGCAAAATCGGCGCCCCACTCATCCCTTGTACAATCCCCCCTGTTTTTTCTATCAAGTCCACATCTGTCACTTCAATAACCAATCCTTTGTTTACTTCTTTTTCGAATAAATCTACCTTTACTATCTCTATTTCGTATTCGCAGACCTCACTTTCAATCGTACAGCGTATCGTTGCTGGTCCTTCTTCAATTTCATCGATACTTGCCACTTCAACTAGATCTAGTTCAAGGTCTAACTCCTCTATATTTGATATTGTTCCAAAAACTCCAGCTTCCGTGTTCAGCTCTATAGTTCCTATTTCATTAAAAGGATTATAAATAATGACACCTTCTAATCCACCTGGCGATCCACTTTCACCTTTTATAATGTTGCTGATAGATGCCTTGTATAATTCACCTGCCTCTATCTCTAGTAATTGACTAGTATCCACATCATTTATTCCATGCCCCAATGTCCCAAAGCCACTTTGCGTATCAATATAGGTTAAAGTCCCGAGTCCTTGGAGATTATCACGTACCCATATACCTAATTTATATGATCCATTCTCATCTAAAGTAGGTTGAATAATAACGGTTGAAATCAACTCTTCTCTTCTTATTTTCAATTCCACCACTTGCATATCAAGAGTAGAAATAATTTCTATAAGTTGATCTTTTGTTGAAATTTCTTCCCCATTAATTCCTACTATATAATCTCCTGCTTCCACTAAACCTTCTGACGGATTCATTTCATTTCCATTTATATCTGCAATACTATCTGTATCAATGACCATCACTCCATTCGTATCTAAATAAATCCCTACCGGTATCCCTCCTACTATGACCATATCATTTTGAATATTATCCGTATTTACATATGTTTCTTCTTGCTGATTATCTATATATATATTTCCCACGATAAATAATGCCAATGTTAATACCACTATAAATCTCCAGCCTTTTCGTTGATTTTTTCCCATATCACATCACCTTCCCATTATTCTATCGTTTTGAATACTAAAAAAACGAGCACTAACGCTCGTTTTATTATGTGATGCTTTCTAGGTTTTCACACATGCATTATTTAATTTTACTTGCCAATTCTTTCATTTGCCGTGCACTTTCCTGAATTGCTGCTGTTACTTGTCCTCCACCAAGAATTCTAGTCAATTCTTCGATAGTTTGTTTCTCATTTAATTGTGTAATTCCAGTTTTCGTCTTTCCGTTTTCAACAGTTTTTTGAATAATAAAATGTGTATCGGCTAATGCAGCTATTTGTGCTAGATGCGTAATGCAAATCACTTGTCTGCTTTTACCAATTACAGCTAGTTTTTCACCGACTTTCGTAGCTGTAATCCCACTAATTCCTGCGTCCACTTCATCAAAAATCAACGTATCTATTTGATCCTTATCTGCCATTACTGTTTTAATAGTCAGCATAATACGAGAAAGTTCACCACCAGAAACTACATTTGAAAGTGGTTTCATTTCTTCTCCAGGATTTAAAGATACAACAAAACCGATATTATCTATCCCATCAACTGTGACCTTTCCTAGTTTATCTATTTTTGTATCAAATTGAGCCTCCAAGAAATTAAGTTCTTCTAACCCACGTCGCACTTCTTCGCTAAATTTCTTTGCCGTTTTAGTTCTCACTTCGGATAACTTCAGCGCTGCACTATTCATAGTCTCTTCTAATGTTTCTATTTCATTCTTTAACATACCTAGATAATGATCATAATCTTCTAATTTTTGTATCTTCACTTCCAATTCTTCCATGTAAACACAAATATCTTCATATGTTTTTCCATATTTCCCTTTGAGACGATTCCAGCTATTTAATCGTTCCTCTACTTCGTGAAACTCTTCTTCTGAAAATTCCATATCATCTCTATATACAGCAATTTCTCGATTAAAATCATTTAACAAACTGTCAATTTCCGATAATTGATTATGAAAATCAGCACACACTTCATCATAACTGATAATGCCTTGTAATGCATGAAGGGCATGACTCAGATAATTACTCGCTGTGTAATCACCATATGCGCCTGTACAAGTATACGTTTCTTCCAAGCCTTCCACTATTTTTTTCCCATTTATCATCTTTCGATATTTTGCCTCTAATTCCTCATCTTCCCCTTGTACTAAGTGTGCCTCTTGTATTTCTTCTAACTCAAATTGTAAGAAGGATAATTCACGCCTTCTACTTTCCACATCTAAATCTGCCTCATCGAGCTCGTTCACTTTACTTTTATAAGCTCTAAATGAAGTTTGAAATTCTTGCTTTAGAGTATGCGCTTCCACGCCTAAATATTCATCCAAAATCATCAGATGATTTTTTTTATTCAACAACGTTTGATGTTCATGTTGTCCATGGATATCAATTAGAATACTTGCTACATTTTTAAGCATTCCTTGTGTCACTGTTTCTCCATTAATTTTACTAACACTTCTACCTTCCATTAATTTTCTATTGAGAACGATAAGGCCTTCTTCTGGAAATACATCTAACTCTTTCAACGCTGCTATTTCTTTCTCATCCTGAACTTGAAATACCAATTCAACATAGCCAAATTCTGCACCTTTTCTTAGTAATTCAGCTGAGTATCTTCCTCCTAGAGCCAAATTAACAGAGCCAAGTATGATTGATTTACCTGCCCCTGTTTCACCTGTCAATATATTCAGACCATTTCCAAATTCTACCTCTACCTCATCAATTAATGCTAGGTTTTTCACATGTAAACTTTGTAACATCTCTTTCTCCTACTGACTCTTTCTTGTTATACACATCTATTTCAAAATATTTTGTATTGTATCCATTACTAGCACCGTATCATCCGTAGATCGAACTACACACATAATTGTATCATCACCCGCTATACAACCTACTATTTCCTTGCAATTCATATTATCTAGTGCTGCTGCAACTGCCATTGCCATACCTGATACAGTCTTAATTACCAAGATATTTTGCGCCATCTCCATAGAAACAAATCCATCTCTAAGAATTCGTACATACTTTTGATCTACACCACCCGATTGTGTCTGTAAAATTATATATTTTTGCTTCCCATTATCTGTAGCAATTTTCGTCAACTTCATATCCCTAATATCTCTAGATACCGTTGCCTGTGTTACCCGAAATCCCTCTGCATTTAATAGATCAGCTAATTCTTCTTGTGTTTCGATATGATACTGATTAATTAATTCTACAATTTTTGCATGTCTTTTCATTTTCATAATTAATTCCCCGCCATCTTTTCTCTCAATGTCTCTAGAAAACTCACCTTACTTAGCTTCATTAATTTCATCGTTTTATTAGCTTTTGTTATTGTGATACGTTCACCTGTTTGAATAGTAACTGGTGACGCTCCATCAAAGCTTACACTTGCTTGATCTTGAATTCCTTCTCTACCTTCATCTAGCACAATCTCAATAATATCTTCCGACGAAAGAACAATACTTCTACTATTCAAGGCATGTGAGCATATCGGAGTCACAATAAATATGGACGCTGTAGGTTCTACAATAGGACCACCTGCTGACATACTATATCCTGTAGATCCTGTCGCTGTGGATACCACTATCCCATCCCCTTTATAGGAATGTAGGTACGAGCCATTTACATAGATTCGAAATCGAATAATTCGTATATCTCCACTACGTGCTAATACAATATCATTCAACGCCACACCACTTACATTTCTCAACTGCCCCTGCAACATCATACGTTCTTCAAGAATCGGATTTCCATTAACAAGAATCTTTATATCTTCTTCTAATGTAGTACATTCTATTTCCGTTAGATATCCTAATGTCCCAAGATTTACACCTATAAGGGGAATATCTTCATTATGAAAATCTCCCGCTGCACGAATTAATGTCCCATCACCTCCCAATGAAATGATACAATCTATTCCATCCGGCAAATTATATTTTCCATCCACCTCATCTGCGATAAAGGCTGCAGCACCTTCTTCCTCGATAAGATTCTTAATTTGATTTGTAATCCTATACTCTGGATCCTTCACACAATTTGTTATAATGCAAAATGCTTTCATACTCAACCTCTTATTTAGTTAAAGTTTCAAATGCTTGTTTTATGATAGTCTGATAATCCACTGTTACATCCTCTAATGTACCACATTCTTCACATTTCTTCAAATGCACAAGGTACTCAATATTCCCTTCAGGACCTTTAATTGGAGAAAATTCAAAAGCATTAATTGAAAATCCTATAGAACTTGCAAATGTGAAAATCTTTTCAACCACCTCATAATGAGTCCCAATTTCACGTACTACGCCTTTTTTTCCTACTTTCTCTCTTCCCGCCTCAAATTGTGGCTTGATTAGTGCTACAATTTCTCCATCTTCTTTTAGGTAATTTCGGATAGGCTCTAATACTTTTGTAAGAGAAATAAATGACACATCAATCGAAGAAAAATCAATTGCTTCACCAATATCTTCTGGCGTTACATAGCGAATATTAGTTTTTTCCATACAGACAACTCTTTCATCCGTCCGCAATTTCCACGCTAATTGACCTCGTCCTACGTCAATCGCAAATACTTTTCTCGCTCCATTTTGAAGCATACAGTCTGTAAATCCACCCGTTGACGATCCAACATCTGTACAAACCTTATCTATCATTGTAATATCAAAATTCGCCATCGCCTTTTCTAATTTCAAACCACCACGACTGACATAAGGCATTGTATTTCCTTTAATTTCTATCCCTACCTCTTCCGAAAATGTGGTCCCCGCTTTATCTTCTCGCTGCCCTTCTACAAATACATTGCCCGACATGATAATGGCTTTTGCTTTTTCTCTTGATTCTGCTAAATTTCGCTTTACTAATAGTACATCTAAACGTTCTTTCATACGCACTCCTACAATTTTCATACTTCCAATATCATTTACCCACATGATACACAATTTATAAAAGTTCTATCCTCGCTTTATAACATCACATATTCTGAAATAATTCGCTTTGTAATAGACTCTTTGTCCAATAATACTTCTCTTCTCAATTCATCGATGCCACCATGTTCGACATATTCATCGTCAATTCCTAGCGTCAACACATGTAAGCCCAATTTTCTTTTCTGTACTGCATCCCGCACTGCTTGTCCATATCCACCTGCAATGATATTTTCTTCTATCGTTACCACTATCTTGTGCCCTACTGCAAGTAACTCTAGCATTTCTTCATCCACTGGTTTTATAAATCTCGCATTCACTAGAGAACATGCATAGCCTGTTTCTTTTAATAGCGTCCGCACTTCAGCTGCCAAATCCATCATATGCCCTACAGCAACAATGGCTATTTGTTCTTCTTCATATAACACTTCACTTTGTCCATATTTAATTTCAGACGAAAATGATTCAAATCCTATACTAGCCATTCCTCTTGGATATCGGATTGCTACTGGCTGCTTCAAGCCAACTGCATATGGAACCATCATTTCCAATTCCCATTTGTTCTTTGGCGCTAATATAGTTATATTCGGAATGTTCGATAAAAACGAGATATCGAATACACCTTGGTGTGTCTCTCCATCATTTCCCACTAATCCAGCGCGATCCACTGCAAATACCACTGGTAGGTTTTGAAGACAGACATCATGAATTATTTGATCGTATGCTCTTTGTAAAAAAGAAGAATATAATGCAATCACAGGTATCATACCTGATGCTGCTAAACCTGCAGCAAAAGTCACTCCATGTTCCTCTGCAATACCTACATCAAAGAATCGTTTTGGATATTTTTCCCCAAATTCTGCCAGACCTGTTCCATCTGCCATCGCTGCTGTAATCGCAACTATATTTTTGTTTTTTCTCGCCTCTTCGCTTAGCACTCTACCAAAAACATCTGTATAAGATTCTTGCGACGCATTGCTAATTGCTTTTCCTGTCATAATTTCAAATGGGCCTGTTCCGTGAAATTTAGAAGGTTCTGCTTCTGCTGGTTTGTAACCTTTTCCTTTGGTAGTAAGAACATGTATTAATACAGCACCTTGAACTTTCTTTGCTTCTGACATCGTCTTTCGAAGTAATTTCAAATCATGTCCATCCACTGGTCCTAAATAGGTGATTCCCATATCTTCAAAAAACATGCCTGGCACAAATAGTTGTTTGATACTACTTTTCGTTTTACGGATATTTCTAACAATTTTTTCTCCAGCTACCGGTATTTTTTTCAAAGTAGTTTCCACACCTTGCTTCATCCCTGTGTATACGGTTGCTGTTCGAATCCCTGCTAAGTATCTTGACATTCCTCCTACATTAGGTGAAATCGACATATTATTATCGTTTAAAATAATGATAAAATTCTTATGCAATGTTGCAGCATTATTGAGTGCTTCATAGGCCATACCACCTGTTAGGGCGCCATCTCCAATTACGGATACCACTCGATAATTTTCTCCTTGTATATCGCGACCACGCACATAGCCTAATCCAGCCGAAATAGAAGTCGAGCTGTGTCCTGTATCAAACGCATCACATGCACTTTCTTTTCTCTTTGGAAATCCGCTCATTCCGCCATACTTACGCAATTCATCAAATCCATCTTTACGTCCAGTCAATATTTTGTGTGTGTAAGCTTGATGTCCTACATCCCAAATTATTTTATCTTTTGGTAAATCTAAGGATAAGTGGAGCGCCATCGTAAGCTCTACAACCCCTAAATTAGAAGCTAGGTGTCCACCTGTTTTACTTATACTTTTCACTAAAAATTCGCGAATTGCACTCGGTAATTTTTCCAACTCTTTTTCATTTAACTTTTTAATATCATTTGGTTCATTTATTTTCTTTAGTACCATGAAAGTACCTCGCTATTTCTCTTCATCTCGTTTTATATCTCTCTATTTTTTCTATGTATTTAATTCATTTATTTTTCTCTGTTAATTAAAGTCTCGATTAGACTTTCTACAAAATCACTATCTTTTCCATGCTGTCTCAATAACAAGACCGCCTCTTCTGATAACTCTTTTACCGCTACTTTTGACTCTTCTAAACCATTTAATGTCACATAAGTTGTTTTCTCATTTTTCTCATCACTATGAACTGGTTTTCCTAGCACTTCTGTTGAGCTTGTAATATCTAAAATATCATCTTGTATCTGAAATGCTACACCGATATTTCTAGCAATTTTTTCAATATCTTTTACTTCTTTTTCATTCGCTCCAGCAAGAACCGCCCCAATCATCATAGAAGCTTCAATCAAAGCTCCTGTCTTTAATTCAAAAATAAATTCAAGTACTTCTTGCGTCACATCATTTCCTGTAGATTTTACATCCACTACTTGACCACCTAGCATGCCATAAATGCCAGATTTTCTTGTGAGAATTTGTAAAGCTTGCCCTATTTGTAAACTCCTTTGTGGTGCAATTCCAAATGCCATAGAAGCCGTTTCAAAAGCATAATTGAGTAATGCATCTCCAGTTAAAATTCCCATATCTTCGCCATATACCACATGTGTTGTCTTACGTCCTCTTCGATAATCATCATCATCCATAGCTGGCAAATCATCATGAACCAAAGAATACGTATGTATAAATTCAATAGCAGCCATAAAGCATGTGATTTCTTTCCCACGTCCACCATACATTTTATACATTTCTTGCATCAGCATTGGACGAATTCTTTTGCCTCCTGCCATCACGCTATATTCCATCGCATCAATCACAACTTTTTGTAATCCTGTCTTTTGAGGCAAATATAATTTAAGCAACTCATCTATATGCGCTACTTTTTCTGCTTGTGTCACCTTAAAATTCATGAAATTCTCCATTCTGATCTATTATTTGCACTTTTTTCTCAATTGTATCTATTGTCTCACTGCATTTTTTAATAGTTTGCATCCCCTGATTATAGAGAGAAAACGATTTTTCTAATGATACTTCTTCACTTTCTAGTTCAGCTAGTAACCCTTCTAATTGCTGAAACATCACCTCTAAACTCTCTGGTTCTCTATGATTGTTGTCCATAATGTTCCTCCTCTATAATTTCATTGACTGTAGCTATCGCATATCCATCTGTTACCGCTATCTTAATCTGCTCATCTACTCTCACGTCTGAAATGCTTCGTATATTCTTTTCTTCTGCATTTGAAACATAAGAATATCCTTGATTCAACTTATCTAACGGTGAAAGTCCTTGCATTTTTGCAATATATACAGCTAATTGATGTTTTGCATTTTGCAGTCTATTTTCCATTCTATTTTGTAGCCGTATTTCTTGTTCTGCCAAATAGAAACGTTTTTCTTTTACTGTATTCCCAGGATGTCGATATCGTATCTTTAAAGTATATTGCTCGATTTGTCTCCGTAGCATGGTAATCTTATTATCGATTCCTTTATATAGCGATACTTTAAATTCTTCGATTTGTCTCATCGCCACTGCATATTCATAAGTTGCAAGTTCAGCCGCAGCCGATGGAGTTGGTGCACGCATATCTGCCACATAGTCTGCTATCGTCGTATCTGTTTCATGGCCTACAGCTGAAATAATCGGAATATTACAATGAAAAATCGCCTGTGCTACTATTTCTTCATTGAATGCCCACAAATCCTCTATCGATCCTCCACCACGTCCTACGATCAAGACATCTGGTTTCACTACATTTTCCATCATGAAAATCCCTTTGACAATACTTTCTGCTGCTCCTTCGCCTTGTACGAGTGCTGGATATAAAACAACTTGTACATATGGATTTCTCCTACCAACAATCTGAATAATATCTTGTATTGCAGCTCCTGTAGGTGCCGTAACAACCCCTATTTTTTTTGCATATTTTGGAATCGCAATTTTATATTCTGGTGCGAACATTCCCATTTCTTCTAGATTCTTTTTTAACTGCTCAAAGCGCTCATATAAAAAGCCTGCACCTTCTTGTATAATTTCGTTTGCGTAGAGTTGGTATGTTCCGCTTCGTGCATAAGTTGAGATACTTCCTAGTGCAACTACTTGCATACCTTCTGACATACGAAAAGAGAGTCCGCCACGTTGTCCTGCAAACATTACGCAGGATATAGTTCCCGACTCATCTTTTAACGAAAAATATATATGCCCTGATGTATGATATTTACAATTCGAAATCTCACCTTTTACATAGATTCGATTCATCATAAAATCTTGTGCAAACATATTTCTAATATATTCATTTACCTGTTTTACTGAATAAACGTTCTTCATGAACACTCCTAGTCTACAAGTTTTGCTAATACTCCATTCACAAAAGTAGGACCTTCATCACTACTATATTTCTTTGCTAATTCAACTGCTTCATTAATTGCAACTCCAACAGGGATACTTTCATCATGCTTCATCTCAAAGCACGCTAATCTAAGAATTGCCAAATCCACCTTATTCATTCGATTAATCTTCCAACCTGTTGTACGTTCACTCAACATTGCATCTATCTCTTCTAACTTCTCTTCTATCAATTTACAACGATTTTCTATGAACTCTTTGTCTTTTTCGTTTATTTCCTCTTCGTTTTGAAAGTAGCGACTAATCTGTTCATCCCGTTCTACCCCGATGTCAAATGCCTTACCAAACACAACTTTAAATGTATGTTCTCTAAGTTCCGATCTTGTCATTAATGTATTTCCTCTCTAGTAGCTAGCACTGTCTATAGGTATTATTCTACTTCAACACTAGCAATTTTAATATTTACATCTGCTACGATTAGTCCTGTCATATTCTCAACTGCTGTCTTAACTTTATCTTGCACTTTCGCTGATATTTCCATGATGCTAGCTCCATAATTTAGATTCAATGATAAGGAAATAGTTGCAACGCCTTCTAGTACATCAACTTTTACACCTTTTGATAGATTCTTCATTCCTAATTTACTAATTATTTCATGGCTAACATTTCCGACCATAGAAGCTACACCTTCTACTTCTGTAGCTGCAAGACCTGCAATAATTGCTACAACATCATCTGCAATCTGTACTTCGCCCATCTCTGTTTCGCCCGCTATCTTATACGTATTTCTTTCTTCTCTTCCCATATTAAAAACCTCCTATATTGGTTTAAGTGCTAGGTTCATTATATCAAATATCTATTCATTTGCATAGACAATTGTTTTCTGCTAAGAGCGACCAAATTCTGATAATAACAAGCCTTTATTTCTCTCCTCTGTCATACGGATACTCCATTCATGTGAAAATAGCAACAATGCTCGTCCTTTTAAATCTTTTATTTTCTTCATATCTGAAGTCCCTACGATCTTATCAAGGTCAATCTCTTCATTTTCTATCCAACGAATGTGTTCATATGGCAATGTATCCATTCTAATTTCAACATTATATTCATTTTCCAATCGAAACTTTAATACATCGAATTGGAGCACACCTACCACTCCTACTATTATTTCTTCCATTCCTGTGTTATATTCCTGGAATATCTGAATCGCACCTTCTTGTGCTATTTGATTAATTCCTTTGATGAATTGTTTACGTTTCATCGTATCTACTTGGCGAACTCTCGCAAAATGTTCTGGCGCAAATATTGGAATCCCCTCATATTTTATTTTATTAGAAGGCATGGTCAGAGTATCACCAATAGAATAAATTCCTGGATCGAACACCCCGATGATATCTCCACCATATGCTTCTTCTACCATCTTACGACTACTCGCCATCATCTGTTGTGGTTGTGACAATCGCACTTTTTTCTCGCCTTGCATATGATATACTTCCATACCTGCATCGAATTTACCCGAGCAAATTCTCATGAATGCAATTCTATCTCTATGTGCTTTATTCATGTTTGCTTGAATCTTAAATACAAATGCTGAGAATTCACTCGTCATCGGATCCACAATCCCTGCATCTGACTTACGAGGAAGTGGTGATGTCGTCATCTGTAGAAAATGTTCTAAAAATGTCTCTACTCCGAAGTTCGTTAATGCTGATCCAAAGAATACTGGTGATAACTCACCTCTACTTACCGCATCTTGATCAAATTCAGCACTTGCTCCATCTAGCAATTCTACTTCTTCATTCAGTAGTTCTTCTGCCGTCTTCCCAATAAGATTCTTAACACGGTCATCTTCCAAAGAAACTTTCAAAACTTCACCATGTGTCGTTCCCTTTTTCGTATCAGAAAACAATTCTACTTTTTCTGTTTTTCTATCAAACACACCTTTAAATTCTTTTCCTGATCCAATTGGCCAGTTAATGGGACAAGTTGCAATCCCTAACTCTTTTTCAATATCATCTAATAGTTCAAACGTATCACGCGCTTCACGATCCATTTTATTAATAAATGTAAATATCGGAATTTTTCGCATAACACATACTTTAAATAATTTTCTTGTCTGCGCTTCGACCCCTTTGGAAGCATCTATCACCATCACCGCCGAGTCAGCAGCCATCAAGGTTCTATATGTATCTTCCGAGAAATCCTGATGTCCTGGGGTGTCAAGGATATTAATGCAGTATCCTTCATAATCAAATTGGAGTACTGAGGATGTTACCGAAATTCCTCTCTCCTTTTCTATCTCCATCCAGTCTGAAACTGCATGTTTTGATGTAGCTTTTCCCTTTACCGATCCCGCTTGATTTATAGCTCCTCCGTAAAGTAAAAACTTTTCTGTAAGTGTTGTTTTCCCAGCATCTGGATGGGAAATAATTGCAAACGTTCTTCTTTTTTTGATTTCTTCTATTATATAAGACACAGTTTATCTCTCCTTTTTTCTACATACGTATTTACTCTACCATACGATTTCTATAATAGCAACTTAATTCGTGGTTTCTATCGGTGTTATTACTACATTTTCAGCTGCAATAGATGTAGAGCGGGTTACCACATCTTCTATTTGTGCCAAATGTGCCTCCGTTAGTTCTTCATAAAACAAAACAATATCCGCTGAATCTTCTGTTAATGTTACCACAACATCGCTAAACCCTTTTGCTTCAAGTAATGTTTCAATCATCACTTCTTGCTCGGCTATTTGTGTCATGCTAATCATTTGGTTAACCGCTGTATCTCTTTGTTCTGATGTTAACTGTTCATTATCAATTAAGCTTTGCAGGGTTTCTTTACTTGATGCGCGCACCTGTTCTCTTGATACTTTTGCTGAAGCTATCGTTTCAATCGCCGCGCTACTTGTAAGAACCGATTCTCCTGGTGTACCCTCTTTACTACTACTATCTGCTATTACATCTTCATCTAAACTCGCAATTTCTCCTGACGTTATAATATCTTCCTCTGAGATGTCTAGTAATTCTTGATTGGTCAAATCATTCGTAGTCTCAACTACTACCTCTCCCGATAAATCAAACACTTCTCCTGAGTAATTCAAATATCCAGCTACTGCTATCATCAGTGCCAATGTAGTAATTACAATTTGATTTTTCTTCACTACTCGTTTCATTGTCGCCTCCTATTTTTATGATTTCAGTTTCATTATTTTAATCTTATGCGTTTCCACATCAAATAATGCTTGAATTGCTTCCGTGATATTTTTTTGCACTACCGCAGTATCTCCTCCTGTGGCTGCAACTACCACACCTTCCACTGTAGGATATATCTCCTGATATACATAAGGCTCCTGTCCATTTTGTGTATCACCATAAATTGTTGTTTCTTCTATGCTTTCAGTACTAGTAACTTGATCTTTTTCTACAAGTTTTTGTGTCGTAGTTTGTAGTGTAATCATGACTTGTACCTCTCCCACCCCTTCTACTTGCTTCAAAATTTCCGTCAAGTCTTCCTCCATTTCACTTTTATAATCTAGCCCATACGAACTAGACGCGCTATCTTCTTCGACCATGTTCACTTGAACTTCTTCACTCGTACTAGTTGGTAAAGATATTACGAGCAAAAGTATGCCTACCAAAAAGGCGATTCCCAACTGTTTTTTATTATATTTATCAATTTGTATCTTCGATAGAAATGTATGCATCTAGTTCCACCTCTCTTAGATAATCTGATTTTTCTTCCAATTCTTTCATTTCTAATTCATATGTTTTAGACTGATATAAGGTGAAAAACTGTTCCTCCATTCCCAATATTTTCATAATGGGCGAACATAACATCAAAACAATAATCAATCCCATATAAAATTGTATGTACTTCTTATACCCTTTATTCGGGATAATCTGAACAATAGCAGTCATTAGAATCGTGTAATACGCTAAACTTCTAATCCACTCATATATATAATCTAACATTTTGACTCCTTTAGGAAGTTGTTGCTGCTACTACAGCAATTGTAATTAAAAATAACACACTCACCCCCATAATAGTTTTCAACAGGATTTCGCACCCATCTCCTACACAATTGAGGCACCCACTAATACGTTTATCTGCGACAGGCTCCACAACAGCTGCTACAAATTTATATAAAAATGTTAGGATGCTCATTTGTATAATCGGGCCTATAGTAATACCAATACACAGTATTAACCCAACTACACCCACTCCATTTTTGATAAGTTTTAAAGTACCAAGAACCACCTCTCCTGTCCCACTCATTGCATCTCCTACAATCGGAATAGCCTCCGCACTACGAAGCCAAATACTTTGCTGCACATTATCCATCATTGGGGCAATCAATCCTTGTATCACATTTAACCCAATCACTCCAGCCAACATAAGTTTTAATATCCACCCTATCGTTTTTTTGACTAATTCTGCTAATTTCGACAATCGCTTTTCATCTGTTAAATAATTCAGTACTTGTATTACTATAAATGCATTAGTCAATGGGAGGACAACACTTACTACCAATAATTCCACCACATAAATATACAAAAGTGATAAATTATAGAATACAATAGCTGAATTTTGCCCACTTGCAATCGCTACTGTCAAAAAATAGACTGGGCATAGCGCACTCATAAATAGCAATACATTTTCTACATTTCCCGTAATCGACTCTATCATGACTTGAAAAGATTGCAAGGATATAATAAGAAGCATGAGGTATAAGATATAGAACCCTAAACTAGCTATTTGTTCCTCTCCAAATGCACTAGAAAAATTAGTAAAAATAGATGCAAATACGGTGAGTAATACTATATGTATTAACGTAGCGCGATTATAAGATAGTTCATAAAAAAATTGTGTCACTATATATTGATAGGCCATTTCGTTTATTTCTTCATAATCACCCTTTAATACTGAGGTTAATAACTCGCTAAATTTAATCTTGTCATCGATAAAAACATCTCCGATAATCGCTTCTATTTCACTTGTATCTAACTGTCCTATTATCTGCTGCTCTAATTCTTCTGTTATAGATTCTTGTGATTCTTCTGATGCATAACAGATTTTTGCTTGTCCCATCATGAACATGAGCACCACCGCTATAAATATACATCGTATTCGTTCCATAACCCTCCACATTCTTTTGCGTTAATCACCGTAATCTCCTATACCAAAAACAATTCAATGGTTTCTAGTAGTGCCAATAAAATCGGCATACTTAATGCCAATATAGAGATTTTACCAAAGAGCTCAATCTGAGATGCAATGCTACTATACCCAGCATCTTTGCAAATACTCGAAGAAATTTCTGCTACATAGGTGATTCCTAGCATTTTTATAATCACATTGATATATTCCACTTCAAGATTCATTGCATTTTGAATTGTTTCAACGGCATCTATAATCACTTCCATTTTAGACAAGATATTAATAAATACTAGTACAGAAACCGAAAGACCGATTAGTAATAAATATTCTTTATGATTTTTCTGGAATTGCATCGACAGTACAGCTGCTACAATTCCTATCATTCCTATTTGAATCATTGCTATTTTCCCTCTATATCGCAAACAATTTTTGTATTGTTTCAAATAATTCATATATGTATGGGACAATCCAAGATAGTACGAGAATCAGTCCCGCTAATCCAACTAAAAACGCTTCTTCATCTCTCCCACTATGTTTTAATACTTGACTTAATATCGAAACCAATATCCCGACTGCGGCAATTTTAAATATCAAATCCACTTCCATATCTTCTACCTCACTCCTTAGTTCATCCCCTATATCAGCAATATTATTATAAATATACTCCCCAATAGTCCTAGGGTATTGCAAAGCTTCGTCTTATCATCCTTCTCTTTTTCTAAATCTACCAGCGTCTGTTCTACTTGTTCTAAATACAAATGAATCATAGATATTTGTTTCTCTCTATCTACCGATCCTAATGTACTTCCTACACGTTCTAGTGCTGAAATATCTTGCTCATTTAACATACTTTTTTCACTATACAACTTCAATGCATCTAGCCATACCATTGCAAACCTTTTTTTCTGGTATGTATTCATATTTGTTTCTAGCACATCTAAGATTGCAAATTGTTCAGCTCTACACTGTATTTTTATGTTTCGAATCACCTCTATAATCGTTGCACCACCATACATAACTTCTGATAATATCAATGTGAATATACGTTTCCATTCCTGTAGCTCTAGATATCTTTTTTGATAGACTCTCCCTTTACTTCGCCCGTATAAAGTACCTGTCATCAAAATCATCACACTCCCGATTACTTTGGTACAAACCTCCATAATTCCCATCATATACCTCCATTATGCTTCCCACTTTCGGTTGATTACTCAACAAAATATATCGTTCAAACACACGGGAATCTAATAATCGTTTCAAACTATATTTTTTTCGAATTTCATTTAAGCTATTTCCATGAATAGTTGTAATCAATTTACACCCACAATGAATCGCATATTCTACTGCTAGAACATCATCTTGCATACCTAGTTCATCAACAGCGATCACTCGAGGAGACATGCTTCGAATTAACATCATCATTCCTTCTGCTTTTGGACATGCATCTAATATATCTGTCCTACTCCCTAAGTGCATCTGAGGAACTCCTTGATAACATGCACCAATTTCTGACCGTTCATCAACTACGCCTACTGTTTGTCCCTTTATACTGTCCGTACCATCTGATATCAATCGAATCAGATCACGTAATATAGTTGTTTTCCCACATCTTGGTGGTGAAATAATAAGTGTGTGACTTATCATTTCTTTTTCTACAATATAGTGCATTAGGTCCGTTGCGCATCCCCATACTTCATGTGCTACACGGACATTAATTGAGGAAATATATTTCATACTTTTAATTTGTCCTCGTTCTATCAACCCTTTACCTACAAATCCCACCCTATGTCCACCTTCAATCGTAATATATCCTTGCTTGATTTCTTGTTCAAATGCATAAAGCGAATATTGACTTATGTATTCCATCATTTCTTCCAAATCATTAACTGTAACTGTATACGCTTCCAATTCTTTTGGAATCCATTCCTTCCCCGCATAATGTAATCGTACTTTTTGACCAGCTCTTATTCTAATCTCTTGCAAGTTCTCATACCGAAAATCAACTTGATAGAGACGTCCTCTTATTTTCATTGGTAATACTTTTAAAATCTGTAATTTCTTCATCTTCGCTACCTCTCTTCACAATATATGTACAAGTTCTCTTTTTATTACTGCATATCCTGAAAAATCGAGTAGGATGGTGATTTTGCTATTTTTCATATTTACTTTTAACCCTAGTTTCTCTTCAATAAAACTACTTGGGTGTGTTAGGGACTTTCACCCATTAGAGCACCCCCATGCTGGGCACAAAAAAAGAAAGCACCTTACGGTACTTTCTTTCCAGATTTTAAATATATACTTTTCTAGGCGCTAACATCTTCATTCCATTTAATAATGCTTCATTAGGTTCAATCAAAATGCCTACATTCTGATTATCTTTTGATACAACCATCTTATAGACTTTATCACTGTCTACTCCTGATGAGTAATCTAATGTTTTTGCATTCTGAAATGGTCTAACCTCTCCCGAATTTTTAGGAGCTATTACCACTACATCACTCATACTAACCGAGTAGAGATGCTTTCTCTTTTGTTTGGCAATTACCTTATCAATATCCAAATCGCCATTCAAATACATATACTCATACTCCACATTCGTGCTTTTCATTAAGAATATATCTACCACTACTAACACCACTGCTATCGGAAAACAAAGTGCAATCATAAAAGAACCAATAAACATCACTACTGTCAAAGCCAAAATAATATTTTTAATCATAGCAGCTTTCACCTCTGCTACTTTTCGAGGAACTAGTTGTTCCATATAGAACTCATTCATTTTATCCACCTCCAGTACAAATTACGTCTATTGTACCAATAATTTAAATAAATGTCTATATCTATATTGATTACATCATTCCCATTCCTGAATTTCCTGCTGGCATAGCTGGAACATCTTCTTTAATATTGGCAACAACTGATTCTGTTGTTAATAACGTAGATGATACACTTGTGGCATTTTGTAATGCACTTCTAGTAACTTTCGCCGGATCAAGGATTCCTGCTGTAACCATATCTACATATTTCTCATTGTAAGCATCAAACCCTGTACCTACTTCTGATTCTTTTACTTTATTGATGATAACTGCACCTTCAAGTCCTGCATTTGCCACAATATGGAATAATGGAGCTTCTAATGCTTTCAAAATAATCTTTGCGCCTGTTTTTTCATCACCTTCTAGGGTCTCTGCTAATACAGCTACTTTCTTCGATGCATGGATATAAGAAGAACCGCCTCCTGCGATAATGCCTTCTTCTACTGCTGCTCTCGTTGCATTTAATGCATCTTCCATACGAAGCTTTGCTTCTTTCATTTCTGTTTCTGTCGCTGCGCCGACACGAATCACCGCTACACCACCTGCTAATTTAGCTAAACGCTCTTGTAATTTTTCTCTATCAAATTCCGAAGTAGTTTCTTCGATTTGAGCTTTGATTTGTCCTACACGACCTGTAATCGCTGCTGCATCACCATAACCATCTACAATCACTGTATTTTCTTTTTGAATCTTCACAGATTTTGCTCTACCTAATTGTTCTAATGTTGCTTCTTTTAGATCTAAACCTAATTCTTCTGAAATCACTTGACCACCTGTTAAGATTGCGATATCTTGAAGCATTGCTTTTCTTCTATCACCATAGCCAGGAGCTTTCACTGCTACCACATTGAACGTTCCACGTAGTTTATTTACAATAAGAGTCGTCAACGCTTCTCCTTCAATATCTTCTGCGATAATAAGCAGTCTAGATCCTGATTGTACGATTTGTTCTAATACTGGAAGAATCTCTTGAATATTAGAAATCTTCTTATCAGTAATTAAAATAAATGGTTCTTCTAGATTTGCTTCCATTTTTTCCATGTCTGTAGCCATGTATGCCGAAATATATCCTCTATCGAATTGCATTCCTTCTACTAAATCTAGTTCAGTTTTCATAGTCTTAGATTCTTCTATTGTAATAACGCCATCATTCGAAACTTTTTCCATTGCGTCTGCAACCATTTGACCTACTTCAGCATCACCTGAAGACACCGTCGCTACCTTTGCAATTTGTTCTTTATCTTTTACTTTACTACTCATATCAGCAATTGCTTCTACCGCACACTCTGTAGCTTTTTTCATCCCTTTTCTAAGTACGATTGGATTTGCCCCTGCTGCTAAATTTTTCATTCCTTCATGTACCATCGCTTGTGCAAGAACTGTCGCAGTTGTTGTTCCGTCACCTGCCACATCATTTGTCTTAGAAGCAACTTCTTTAATCAATTGTGCTCCCATATTCTCAAATGCATCTTCTAATTCAATTTCTTTTGCAATTGTCACTCCATCATTCGTAATAAGTGGTGCTCCAAATGATTTATCTAATACTACATTACGTCCTTTAGGACCTAATGTCACGCGTACAGTATCCGCTAATTGGTTTACTCCTGCCTCTAACGCTGCTCTTGCTTCTGCTCCAAATTTAATTTCTTTTGCCATGTCAAAAACCCCCTATTTAATAATAGCTAAAATATCGCTCTGTTTTACAATAATAAATTCTTCTTCATCTATTTCAACTTCTGTTCCTGCATATTTTGAATAAATAACTGTATCACCTACTGATACTAACATCTCTATTTCTTTTCCATCAACGATGCCACCTGGTCCTACTGCTACCACTTCTGCTTGTTGTGGTTTTTCTTTTGTTTGCCCTGGAATTACAATTCCTGATTTCGTAGTTTCTTCTGCCACTACTTGTTTCAATACAACTCTGTCTCCTAATGGTAATAACATTCTCAAATCCTCCTACATTATTATTTAGCACTCGACGCTTGCGAGTGCTAACACTCTAGATATAAAATATCACTGTGTCATAAATTTGTCAACATTTAATCATTTAAAATTTCGTAAAATCCATTTTCAATATAAAATGTAAGTAAATTTCCTTCTTCACTTTGGTATCGTTCTTTAATAAATCCTTCACACGACAGATTTTTATCTTCTCCATAAATATCGCATTGGTATATTGCATCCAATTGTAATTTACACAATGTTTCTTGTTCCGTAATTATCGTCATCTTCTTTTCTTGGGATTCGTAAGATTCAACTTTACATATATATACATTTTTATCCAATGTCATGCCTTTTAACAGCATCTTTTTCATTTTTAATTCTACTATACTTTCTTCAAACATACAGCACCCTCTCTATAAAATGAGACAGAGCATAGGCTCTGTCTCATATCGTAATCTAATTAGACTTTTCTCTCTTAATCTTTTCTAATTCTTCAAAGACAAAATCATTCACAACCTTGATATAAGTTCCCTTCATACCTGAGGAGCGCGATTCAATTACTCCTGCACTTTCGAATTTTCTCAATGCATTTACAATCACTGATCTTGTAATACCTACTCTATCTGCTATCTTACTAGCAACTAAAATTCCTTCTGCACCTTCTAGTTCATCAAATATATGAATTATAGCTTCTAATTCAGAAAATGAAAGTGTACTCAATGCTGATTGTACTATCTGTTCTTTTCTAATTTCTTCCGCACTCTCTTCATTGACAGAACGCAACATTTCTAGTCCAACAACCGTAGTTCCGTACTCACTCAAAATGATATCATCAATTTCATACGTCTTATCTTTTTTATACATAAATAATGTACCTAATCGTTCACCTGCGATATCAATTGGTGTAACAATAGCTTGATATCCTAATACACTGCCTGCTGTAAATCCTAATGTCTCTAAATTCACGTTTTCTTTCGTGGACAAAATACTCAATAGACGTTCATTTAACATCTCATCAATATGTCCACCAACTTCATTTTTGATCAATTCTGAGATGAGTTCCACATCTTTGCATTGACTTACACCTAGTACTTTTCCTTTCTTACTTACGACTAAGACATTTGAATTTAAAATCTCTGTTAAAACAACACATATATCGTTAAAAACAACTTTACTCGAATTATTGTTGTGCAACAATTTATTAATTTTTCTTGTCTTGTCAAGCAATTGAACACTCATCCTCATACCTCCAGTTATATTTTCATTGGAAACGCTCTCTTATAACGACATATTATCATACAATTCTGACAATTTCAATTATTTAACAATAATTTTATCCGATTTTCACAAACCCGCATTGATTGTTAGAACATACAATTTTATTTCCCTTTTCTAACATATAACTTCCACATTCTGGACATTTTTCTTTGGACGGTTTTTGCCACGACATAAAGTCGCATTCTGGGCTATCTTCACATCCGAAATATCTACGTCCCTTTTTAGTCTTGCGCAGTACAATATCCTTACCGCAATTAGGACATTCTACACCTGCCTTCTCTAAATACGGCTTTGTGTTTCTACAATCCGGAAATCCTGGACAAGCAAGGAACTTACCATGCGGTCCATATTTGATTACCATGTTTCTTCCACATTCCTCACACACAACATCCGTCACTTCATCTAGAATAGTAACACTTTCTAACTCTTTTTCAGCTATTGTAACTGCTTCATCTAAATCTGGATAGAAATTACGTATCACATCTTTCCATGCTACTTGTCCTTCTTCCACTCTATCAAGTAACCCTTCCATAGTAGCTGTAAAGTTTACATCTACAATACTAGGAAATGCTTGTGTCATTATATTATTTACTACTTCTCCGATTTCTGTGAGATAAAGATTTTTATTTTCTTTCGCCACATAGCGTCTTGCTATAATAGTAGAAATAGTCGGTGCGTACGTACTAGGACGTCCAATGCCCAACTCTTCTAAAGTCTTTACTAACATCGCTTCTGTGTAATGTGCTGGTGGTTGTGTAAAATGCTGTTTGCTTTCGAGTTCTTTTTTAGTAAGATCCGAATTCATGTCTAATGATTTTAACATCACTGTATTGTCTAGCTTCTCTTCATCTGCTTCTGTATACACTACTCTAAATCCTTCAAATAATACACTAGATGTAGACACTGTAAAACGATATTCATTTGCTGCAATTTTCACCGTAGTAGTTTCGTATTTTGCAGGTTGCATCCTACTAGCCGCAAATCTTTTCCATATCAATTGATACAATCGCAATTGATCGCGTGTTAAGGACTCTTTAATATAGGCAGGTAATCTATTAATATCAGTTGGTCGAATGGCCTCGTGAGCATCTTGTATCTTTTGTTGTTCCTCTTTTTTTGCTTTAACTGGAGTCGCAACGTACTCTGCCCCATAGTTTGATGCGATAAAAGCACGTGCTTGTTCGTCTGCAGAATCTGAAATACGCGTAGAATCTGTACGCAAATACGTGATCAATCCCACTGTTCCACTTCCTTTAATATCCACACCTTCATATAACTGTTGGGCAATTCTCATCGTCTTAGATGTAGCAAAATTTAAGGCTTTTGAAGCTTCTTGCTGCAAGGTACTCGTAGTAAAAGGTACTGGTACTTTCTTAATACGTTCCCCCTTTTTAATATCAGACACTTTATACTCTGCAGTTTCTACTACTTTTAAAATCTCATCTAGTTCTTCTTTTGAATGAATCACTACTTTTTTATCGGTACCGTAGAATTTCGCTATAAGAGGTTTCTTTTCACCCTTCACTGCAAGCGTTGCATCAAGGCTCCAATACTCTTCAGGTATAAATGCACTAATTTCTTCTTCTCTATCCGCAATAATACGAAGTGCCACTGATTGAACGCGCCCTGCACTAAGTCCACGTTTTACTTTCGCCCATAAAAGTGGGCTTATTCGATATCCCATAATACGGTCTAATGCACGTCTTGCTTGTTGTGCATCTACTAAATCCATATCAATTTCTCTTGCATTCTTAATCGATTCTTTTACTGCTTCTTTTGTAATTTCATTAAAAGTAATACGATACATTTTCTTGTCTTCAAGCTTAAGTGACTTGGATAAATGCCACGAGATAGCTTCCCCTTCACGGTCAGGGTCAGTTGCAAGGTAAATCTTATCTGCCTTCTTCACTTCTTTACGCAATGCTGCTAAAATATCACCCTTACCACGTATAGTAATATATTTTGGTTCATAGTCATTTTCTACATCGATACCGATTTGACTCTTAGGCAAATCTCTAACATGTCCATTTGATGCTGCTACGACATAACTGCTCCCCAAAAATTTTTTAATAGTCTTCACTTTTGCTGGTGATTCTACGATTACAAGATAACGTGCCATTATATTACTCCTCTTATTTCTTTGCTTTATGTTCTAACATAGTAGTTTTTAGAAATTTCTTTGATATATCCCTTTAATTCTAATGAAACTAATATATTTGTTAATTCGCTAATAGACATATCTATTTGCCTCAAAATTCCGTCTATATGCACAGAATGCAAACCAAGGCAACTATACACCTTTTTTTCATCACTTTCAAGTATTATTTTATTTTCATCACATTTTTTACACTTTTCATCCATGAAAATCCCTAATTCTTCTAGTAACTCTTCTGGATTATCTAAAATCCCAGCACCTTGCTTTATCAAATGATTACAGCCTCTACTCAACTCACTATTTACAGGTCCTGGCAATGCATAAACATCCTTCCCTTGTTCTAGTGCTAAATCGGCTGTAATTAAAGACCCACTACGCTCCTTTGCTTCTATTACTAATACAATATCCGCCAATCCACTTATTATGCGATTTCGTTGCGGGAAGTTTCTAGCTAATGGTGGAATCCCTAACGGGAATTCTGAAATTACACCTCCCACCTCCATTAAATCGCTGTATAGCCCTTTATGTTCCTTCGGATAGCAAATATCTACTCCGCATCCCAATATTCCATAGGAAGTTCCACCGGCTTGAATCGTAGCACGTTGTGCCAATCCATCTATCCCACATGCCAGGCCACTAATAACTTGTACCCCATATCTACTCATTAATTCTGCATATTCCATTGCGTATTTTTCACCATACGGGCTACATCGTCTTGCTCCTACGATAGCAACAGATACACGATTCTCATCTGGTAACTTTCCTTTATAAAACAAGGTATATGGAGAATCCTGATATGGCTTTAGTCGCTTAGGATATGCGTGTGAATTCCATGTCACAAAACTTATCTTTTTCGATATTAGTCGCTCATACTCCTCCTCTATCTGCCACGAATTAATAGACGACGCGATTGTCATAATGTCTTTGTCACTCAATCGTAAATATTGATACTTTTTCAAATTCTTCTCTTTGTAAATATTCTCTGCCGTTTGCAGTGTTTCTATAAGTGCTATTTTCTTTTTGTTGCTAATTCCTTGTAGACTTGCGAACCAATATTCATACAATATTTTTTCCATTTATCTCCTCCAATATTTTTTATCTATCATGCGATATCCTATTGCTTCCCGGATGTGAGTTTCTTCTATATTATCTTTTTCATCTAAATCCGCTATGGTTCGCGCTACTTTTAATACTTTATAATAGGTTCGCGCAGTTAAATCCATTTTATGGTATGCCATTTTCATCAGTGATTCGCACGAAGCATCAAGTTTACAATATTTTGTTATTTCTTGTGATGGAATCCCGGAATTTGCAGTAATATCACAATCTTTGTACCTCGATTGTTGTCGTTCATTCGCTAGAATAATATTTGTGCGCATTTTTTCAGAGCTAATTGGACTTTTTTCACTTTTAAGCATTTCATAGTCAACTCTAGGTACTTCAACACAAATATCGATTCGATCTAACAGTGGCTGTGATATCTTATTTTGGTATCGATTGATATCGAAACTTGTACAGGTACATCGATTCATATCTGGATAGTTTCCACACGGACAAGGGTTCATAGCTGCAACTAGCATTGCGTTCGCTGGAAATTCATAACTCCCCTTATTTCTAATAATACGAATTTTCTTATCTTCTAATGGTTGTCGCAATACCTCTAATACCGATTTATTAAACTCTGGCAATTCATCCAAAAACAACACCCCACCGTGAGCTAGGCTAAGTTCTCCAGGTTTCACTATATTTCCACCTCCTATCAATGCTGTTTTTGTAATCGTATGATGAACATTACGAAATGGTCGCTCCAATATAAATGGTTTATCAGAATCTAACATTCCCACAATACTGTAAACTCTTGAAATCTCCATACTTTCTTGCATCGTAAGAGGAATTTGTATGCTTGGGATTCTTTTAGCTAGCATACTTTTTCCCGCACCTGGTGGACCAATCATAGCCAAATTATGCATTCCTGCAACAGCGATTTCTACTGCCCGTTTCGCATGTTCTTGTCCTTTAATTTGACTGAAATCTAACGTGCCATTCTTTGTATTTTTCTGTAATTCGCAGAATAAATTTTGTGCTTCCTCTGCTAATGGTTTTCCCAAAAAATGTTCTACAGCTTCTTTCAGATTACGCGCTCCATAAATCTCCACCCCCTCTATCATCGCAGCTTCTTTTGCATTTTCAATCGGAACAATATACTTTAAAATTCCTTGTGTTTTTCCAAAACTCACAATCGGTAATACCCCATTCACTTGCCTTAGTCCACCATTCAATCCAATCTCTCCTAATGCTAGCACCTCTTTAATTTCATCTGCCGGCAAAATCCCATATGATGCAAGCATTGCGAGAGCTATCGATAAATCAAATCCTACACCGCCTTTTCGGATATTTCCAGGGGTTAGATTCCCTATTACTTTCTTTGGTGGTAATTGATACCCCAAATTTTTGATTGCTGTTCGTACACGCTCACCAGCTTCTCTTATTTCTGTAGAAACTGATCCAACTATTTGTAAAGAAGGCAACCCATTACTCACATCCATTTCAACGCAAATAATCGTCACTTCTAGTCCATGTACAACAGCTGATAACATAGAACTATACAATTCAATACTCCTTTCTATATTTAATTTTAATAATGGTATCTCGCAGATGAATAATCTGCTATGGCTGAAATGCCATGAAATGATGTTGTTATTTTATATAATTTTCTCTTTTCTGTCAATCACTAGATGGAAATAAATTTGGAAAAGCACAATTTCCTAAGTCGATACATATATTAAATTAAATATGCTTAGAGGTGCCCATTTGAAATCATTTCCTCAACCTTTATCCTGTGAAGAAGAATCTTATTACCTGCAAAAATATACAGAGGGTGATCTTGAAGCAAAACACATTCTTATAGAACGCAATTTACGTCTTGTTGCTCATATTTTAAAGAAATATCAGTATTTAGACGAAGATATGGAAGATCTACTGTCTATTGGTACCATTGGACTTATTAAGGCTGTTGTAACATTCAATCCTGATAAAGGGAATCGTTTAGCCACCTATGCTGCAAGGTGTATTGAAAATGAAATCCTAATGCTTCTTCGTTCCAAGAAAAAAACTTCCAAGGATATTTCTCTCTATGAACCAATCGGTACGGATCGAGAAGGTAATGAAATTCAATTATTTGATATTATTGAATCTTCTGAAGAAACAACACATCAAAAATTAGCATTGAAAGAAGATATTAAGTCTCTATATGCTCATATGGAGACTGTCTTGTCCTCTAGAGAGCGTCTTGTATTGAAATTACGCTATGGTTTATACAATAATGAAGAATATACGCAACGTGAAATCGCTAAACAGTTATCAATCAGTCGCTCTTATGTTTCTCGTATTGAGAAATCTGCTATTGAAAAGCTCAGGGGAGTCTTTTGACCCCCCTAACTTTCTTTTATCGTTTTAATAATTGCTGTAATTATATCTACTCTTTTAAATGGTGTAATAATGTAATACCCGTCAATATATGGTTCCATTTTTCTTGATATTTCAACAGATATTTCAATAGCTAATTGAGTACTTTCTTCTTTTGTAGTACCCTTGTATTGTTCTATTATTTCATCACTTACTATAATCCCTGGTATTTCATTATTAATAAAAATAGCATTTCTCTCACTAACAATTGGCAATATTCCTCCAATAATTGGTACACCTAATTCCCGTTTCGCTATTCGTATATTTTCCAATGCTTTTTCACTGAGTACTGGTTGTGTAAAGAAAGCCATTGCTCCATTTTCTATTTTTTGTTTTGCTAATCGCAGTTGCACTTCAAAATTCCTTGCATTAATATTTAAAGCTGCATATAGATAGAAGGGAGATTCAAAGAGTGTTTGGTTTAAATTACTAATATGTTGTATCAGCATTCGTGAATTAAATTCATAAACACTTTTCACTTCACTTCGTTGCTCACTTGGTATGGGATCTCCAGTCACAATTAGTACATTATTGATTTCTTCCACATTTAATCCTAATAACAAAGCCTTAGAAGCATTAATATTTCGGTCACGACACGTCATATGAGGCATCGTATTCACTGATAATTCACGTTTCACCTTACACGCCAACAAGCTACTATCCATCCGCGCCCGTGCTATTGGACAATCTGCAATCGTTATAAGGTCAGCTCCTGCATCTCTAAGATTCATTGCTCCTTGCATAAATTCACCTACATAGGCCACTTTAGGAGAATCTAGTTCTACCGCTATCGGCTTTTTATTCGAGGTTAACTTTTCATAGAACGCATTACTCATGATGGAAGTATTTTGCTGTTCTTCTATTTGAAAGTTACTATTATCTTTCCTATTTTCTCCAGAAAGCAATTTCCCACGTACTAATTCTGATTGTATCTCTTTAATAAAATTAGGTGTTGTGCCACAGCATCCGCCTATAATTCTAGCTCCGTCCTTCACGTTTTGAATCATTTGTTTAGCAAAATATCTGGGGTTATTTTCATAACTCACTCGATTACCTATAATCGTTGGATAACTAGCATTTGGCATAATTATTCGTGGTGTTTTCAAGTCTCTAGTTTCTAATATATGGTGATTCATATGATGTGGACCACATACACAATTGAATCCGATTCCATCAATTTTATCACTGGCTTTTTTTATAAATCCTCTCCCATATTCCCCTGATTTTGTGTACCCATCTGGATTCACTGCAAAAGAAACTAGGACAAATGCATCCGCTACCTTCTCCTTAATATATTCTACAATTTCATTTAAATCCGTATCATCAAAAAATGTCTCAAACAGAAAATTCTCACCTCCGCAGTGAATAAATTCATCTACAATTTTCTTATAAATTTCCAGTAAATTTATCGTATGTGTCACTTGAATTGGTCCTATATCACAGAATACAAACGCATCATATTCTTTTGCGATATTCTGTGCTATTTGAAAGCCACTTCGTATTATTTGCTGATACGAAAATTCTTGTTCCTCCACGCTTTCACTATAAACCGAAAATGTATTTGTTTTAATTGCTTTTGCTCCTGCTTGGAGATATCGTTTATGTATTTCTTTAATTGTATTCGGACTCGTTATATTCGCATATTCACATTTATATAATGGATTTTCATATACTGTTGAAAAATAAGTTCCCATAGCTCCATCGAATAATAAAATATTATCATCTATATATTCTTTCACCTTCATATTGTTCCCACTTATCCCTTTAATTTTTTATGGTTTATCCTAATATTTTTTTTGCAATTTCAACTGATTTTTGTGCATCTTTTGCATAGTAATCTGCTCCGATTTTCTTGCTATATTCTTCTGTTAATACCGCTCCTCCCACCATGATTTCACAGTGGTATCCCGATGCTTTCACCAAAGAAATCGTATCTTTCATACTCTCTACCGTTGTTGTCATTAGTGCAGAAAGCCCTATTAATTTCACCTGGTGTTTTATTGCCGTTTCAAGAACTAATTCTGGTGCTACATCGCGTCCTAAGTCAATGATTTCATATCCATAATTTTCAAGAATAACCTTGACAATATTTTTGCCAATATCATGAATATCTCCTTTCACTGTTGCTAATATTATCTTTCCCTTCGATATACTTTTCTGATTTGTTTTGAGAATCCTTTCTTTAATCACATCAAAAGCACTGCAGCACGCACTTGCACTACGAATCAACTGTGGCAAGAAAAATTCTCCTTCTTCATATTTTTTCCCAACAAAATCTAAGGTTGGAATTAATACTGTATTCACCACTTCTAGTGGCTCTTTCCATTGTAATAGTTCTTCTGTCATTCTTCTAACTCGATCTCCAAGACCTTTGATAATAGCTTCCTCAATTGTTGGCTCTTCTGTAGGTAGGGAAACAATGTTAGCATCCTTTCCTATATCTTTATATTTTTCTATATAACATTCACTATCTAAATCATATGCCGATAGTACTTTGTAGGCATAAACTGCATCCATCATACTTTTTGAATTTGGATTTAATATAGGTAATGTTAAGCCGTGACTCATAGCTAATGTGAGAAAGCTGTGATTTATCAGATTTCGATTCGGGAGGCCGAAGGAAATATTAGATACACCTAATACGAGCTCTAGTCCTAATTTTTCTTTTATAACTGCCATCGCTTTTAATGTTTCAAAGCAATCTTTTTGTTGTGCTGACACAGTAAGCGTAAGGCAATCAACCAAAACATCTTCTCGTGGTATGCCATATTCAATCGCCTTATTCATAATTTTAGTAGCTATTTCTATTCTTTTCTCTGCTGTATGCGGAATTCCATCTTCATCCATGGTTAAACATACTACCGCTGCTCCATATTTCTTTGCTAACGGCAATATTTGATTCAATTTATCTGCTTCTCCATTTACAGAATTTAGAATAGGTTTTCCATTATATACACGCAGACCTGCCTCTAACGCTTCATATTTCGAAGAATCAATTTGGAGTGGCACTGAGACAACACTTTGTATCGCCTTCACGATCTCAACCATTAGTGATGATTCATTCAATTGCGGAACCCCTACATTTACATCCAAAATATCCGCACCAGCTTCTACTTGTTCAATCGCCTGTGTTAGAACATAAGAAATATCATGGTTTTTCAATGCGTCTGCGAACCTTTTTTTTCCAGTAGGATTGATTCTTTCTCCAATAACACGTACCGTATCTACTTCTACAACATCTGTTGCTGTGCAAAATTTAGTTTTTCTTTGGAATACACGTTCTCTGCATGTTTTATTCACTAGATTTTCTTTTAATGCTTCTATATAGAATTGTGTAGTGCCACAACATCCGCCTAATATCTTCACTCCTGCATCTGCATATTGAGACATTATGATACCAAACTCTTCTGCAGTAATATTATATCCACCTGTTTCAGGATCTGGTAATCCTGCATTAGGCTTAGCTATCAACGGTAAATCTGTAAATGATGCTAATTTTTGAATCAACGGTACTATTTCTACTGGTCCTAGAGAACAATTCATCCCTATTGCATCCACACCTAAACCTTGCAAAGTCAGTGCCATATTTTCTATTCCACAACCAGTAAATGTTCGCCCATTTTCTTCAAATGTCATTGTTACAAAAATAGGCAAATTTGTATTTTCTTTTGCTGCTAGTACTGCTGCTTTCACTTCATATAAATCTGTCATTGTTTCAAAAACAATTAAATCTGCCCCGGCTTTTTCTCCCGCAACTACAATTTCACTAAATATTTCATAAGCCTCTTCAAACAGTAATATTCCTGATGGTTCTAGCAGCTCCCCTATCGGTCCTACATCCAATGCTACATAAGCGTTATGTTCTTTGCAAGCTGTTTTAGCGTTATAGATTCCTGCCTCAATCACTTCTGATACACTGTACCCGAACCCTTCCAATTTATGACGATTAGCTCCGAATGTATTTGCATATATAATATCTGCTCCTGCCTCTAAATATTTTTCATGCACATTTTGAATTAATCTAGCATTTGAAAAATTAAGTAATTCCGGACGCTCTCCAAGTTTCAATCCACTACTCTGCAACATGGTTCCCATCGCTCCGTCTAGTATCACAAATTCTTTGTTTAATAATTCTTTAATCACAGACTCTTCCACCTTTTCTATATTCGCAATTTTTGTAAAAATCACAGTATTTGCATCCTTTAATTTTCATCTTTTGTTTTTTATTCGCTATTCCAATTATTGCTGTAATAGACTTTTTAGGTATCATTATTCCAGAACTCGTCACATGAAGTCCTATTTTTTTCGATGTTTCTAACACCTCGCATAAAACCGCTTGCACCTCCAATGACATATCACCATACCCAGGTGAAAATCGATCTGTTAAATATAATCCTCTGTTTAACCAAACTGCTTTCAGTTCTTCCTCTAATTGATTACATAACTCTTCTACCATACTACTTGCACAAAAATCCATTATTACTGCTTGATTCAGCGATGTAACTTGTAGCGTTCTAAGTTGGGCATCTACTCTCTGTCCTAAGGTAACTGCTAATAAAATGCATTGTTCACAATCTGCCAGTAACTTTTGTATAGATTTCCCTTTTAATTTCAAATTTGTTCCTTTAACAATGATGCTATTATTTTCTTTCTGAATATCAAACACCCTATATTCTGCTCTATCTTTCACATAAACAATTAATTGTTCTGTTATCCTTTTAATTTCAGCACTAGTCTCTTCATCTATTTGGCTTTCTTTCATCCCCAAATATCGAGCAACTTCTACTTCATTTATCTTTAAGTCATACATACCCCATCGCCTCTTCTTATCCCACATGTAATCGTAATCTTTCACCCTATAATAATTACTTTCACTTAGATTATACAGAAGTTTTCTAGTTCTGTACAATACGAAAAAAAGATGACTCGTTATAGGTTGTTCCTATAGCAAATCATCTTTTACTTCTTTATTATTCGTTTTTATGATGGCACTATATTTCCATCATCTAACCTTATTATCCGGCTTGAATACTGTGCAATTTTCTCATCATGCGTAATCATAACAATCGTATGCCCTAAATCATGCAGTTTTTTAAATAATGCAATTACTTCTTTCCCTGTGTGTACATCCAAGGCTCCTGTTGGCTCATCTGCCAAAAGAATGGCTGGTTCCCCTACTAATGCACGCGCAATCGCAACCCTTTGTTGTTGTCCACCTGACAATTCGGACGGTCTATGATGCACTCTTTCTCCAAGTCCCAATAGCTCGATAGTTGACGTCGCCTTCTTAATCGCTTCTTTTCTACTCATACCACGTACCAAAAGCGGCATAATTACATTCTGCATAACATCATAAGTCGGAATCAACTGATATTTTTGGAAAATAAATCCGATTTTTTCATTACGAACTCTAGTCAATTGCTCACCCTTTTTATCGTGTATCGACACTCCATCCAGATAATATTCACCTTCATCCCAGATGTCCATTCCTCCGATGATGTTCATCAATGTAGTTTTACCAGAACCTGATGATCCTAATATCGCTACAAATTCTCCTTTTTCAACAGCTACATCTATCCCTTTTAAAACAGTTAAGGTAGTGTCTCCTGTTACATACGTCTTAATTATCCCTGTCATTTTTATCATATCATTACCCCAATACATTAACTGCTATAATTGTGCCATTTGCATCTTCCGTAATTGTAAGATAACATTCATCTACGATATCTGTAAAGTCATATGTTACACCAGAACTACTGTACACTGGAGTACCAACTGGTATCATAATCTCCACTGTTTCATCCGAAAGTTCAATGACATCCGACATATCAGCTGCAACAATACCTGCCTCTTCCATCCCTGGCATTTCACCTTCCGTCATTCCTTCTGGCATTTCACCTTCCGTCATTCCTTCTGGCATTTCTCTTTCGGTCATTCCTTCTGACATCTCGCCTTCCGTCATTCCTTCTGGCATCTCGCCTTCCGTCATTCCTTCTGGCATCTCGCCTTCCGTCATTCCTTCTGGCATTTCACCTTCCGTCATTCCTTCTGGCATTTCACCTTCCGTCATTCCTTCTGGCATCTCGCCTTCGGTTCTTCCACCTTGCATATTACCCATTCCACCTGCTTGTTCTGCATACGATCCCACTTGAATGGTTACTACATTACCAGCAACAGAGAGAACTTGACCTATCACAGTAACTTCTCCTACTTCTTCTACCTCTTCTGTTTCTTCTGAAGTGGAAGAACCTACTGCCGTAGATGTACTATCCGAGCTACACCCAACAAGTGATAACATCATTGCTCCTATTAAAATAGAACTAATTATATTTTTCATTTCTACTGCCTCCATCATTCTTATTCATTATTCAACGCTTCAATCGGTACCAAGTTCGATGCTTGGAATGCTGGATAGAATCCAAACAATGTAGCAGTAAGGGATGCAAATAAAAATGCATAAATCAATGACGAAGCTGTCATAACTGCTGTAATATCCAAATATTCTAGCACTGGCATACATACAAAACTCAAACCAATACCAAGCACACCACCGATAACTCCAATTAAGTTTGCCTCTACTAAAAATAAGAGTAGAATATTACCTTTCTTTGTTCCTATAGCCTTTAATATACCGATCTCTCTTGTTCGTTCTTTTACCGATACGAATAATACATTCATAATACCTATACCACCAACAATGAATACAATAATAGCTACTGCTAAAAGTAATAGTGATAATGTATTTGCTGATTCCATCGCTGCATCCATAGTTGCACCTGCATCTTCAATGTTGAAAGTAGTCGTAGGATATTCTTGTTCTAATATCAATTCCAAGTTAGCCATAACTGTATCTACTTCACTAATCGTATCTATTAAATATGAAAATTGCGGAGTTGAATCACTATCAAATAAATATTTATCTGCTGTAGAATACGGCATAAATATAGAGGTATCTGGATTAATTCCTGATACAACCGTTCCCATCTGATCTAACACACCTGTTACAACATAAGTTCTCGAATCTATCTCGATTTTTGCATCGTATGCTTCCGATAGCGAATCAAACATCTCAGATGCCACATCATATCCTATCACTACACATCGTGTTTCATTCTCGTCATTCGCTTCTGAAATAAAATCCCCAATCATCAATGTAAGATTTGAAATACTTGCATATGCTTCTGTTGTTCCTACTATCGTATAATCCACATAATCCTCTAAAGATCCACCATACACACTAGATGTCGTAGAGGCAGAAATTGCTCCTGCTTGTAGGTTTGGCACCACTTCTAACGTATATTCTAAGACTTCCTCCGTCAGCGTTTCTCCTTCGATTGCTGCAAGACTCGCACTTGCTCTACTACTATTTCCACTCGAGCCGCCACTCATGCCGCCCATCATATCCATGCCACCGCCACTACTCATGCCGCCACTACTCA
>JAWXVA010000121.1:0-7303 GCA_044425815.1 Eubacteriales bacterium | reverse complement strand
CAATGATTTCATCTTCTGAAACATTTTGATTATATGCAATATTTTCCATAATAGTGCCATCAAACATCCATGTGTCTTGCAATACCATAGAAAACACATCGTGTAGACTCTCTCTCGTTATAGAGCGAATAGGAATGCCATCAATAGAAATCTCTCCGCTATTCACTTCATAAAAACGCATAAGCAGATTTACCATAGTTGTTTTTCCTGCACCTGTAGGTCCTACAATCGCTACTTTCTCTCCAGCTTTAATTTCTGCACTAAAATCAGTAATAATCATTTTATCTGGAGTGTATCCAAATGTTACATTTTTGAAGCTTACATCACCTTTAATATTTTTAATCTTTACTGCACCATTTTCTTCTGACGACAGTTCTTTCTCTTCTAGAAATTCAAATACACGCTCACTTGCTGCCGCTGCTGATTGCAATGTTGTCACCGATTGTGCTAGTGTTGCCAGTGGTTGTGTAAATAGACGAATATACACCATGAATGCTACGATTACCCCGAACGTAATACTTCCATTTATTACAAGCAATGCTCCAACGATACATACAACTACATATGAGAAATCACCTGTAAAGTTCATAATAGGCATCATCATCCCTGATAAAAATTGCGCTTTCCATGCTGACTGATATAATTTCTCATTCTTTTCATGGAAATGCTTTTCTACAAACGCTTCTTTATTATAGGCTTTTATAATGGAGTGACCATTGTAAGTTTCTTCAACGTGACCATTTAAATCACCAAGTCTCATTTGTTGTTGTATAAAGTGTTTCTGAGATTTTGCTATAATGATAGCCATAAGAGAAAATCCAAATATGGTTGAAAGCAAACCAGAAATCCCCATAATCCAGTTTGTATATAACATAAGTAATAGTGCTCCACTAAAATTCAAAACACCGCTAACAATTGAGGACATACTTTGATTTAAACTAGTACCTATTGTATCAATATCATTTACGAAACGACTGAGTGTATCTCCATATGAAGTTCCATCAAAATATGCAAGTGGTAAACGATTTATTTTACTTGTCATTTCAGTACGTAATTTTTTACAAATTTTTTGAGAAACAACTGCTAGAATACTTCCTTGAAGATATCCAAATACAAGGCTTAATCCATAGAGAATCGCCAAGAAAGTACCAATACTTGCAACGGCCTCTAAATCCACACCTTCTGACATTCCTTCTAAAATTAGATTTGTAATCTTGGTCAATCTGCTTGGTCCCATAAGCGAGAAAACAGAAGATGTAATTGCTAAAACAATTGCAATCGCTACGAAAACTGTATATCGTCCACAATATGCAAATAATTTCTTTAGACTTCCTATGAAATCTTTTGCTTTATCGCCAGGTCTTCCACCAGGAGGACCTCCTGGTGGTCCTAAATTTACACCTGCATTTTGTGGTTTTGTCTCTTTGTTATGCATAATTTAATTCCTCCTTAGAGAGTTGCGATTCCGCAATTTCACGGTAAAGTGTATTTTCTGATAATAATTTTTTATGTGTTCCAATTCCTGCTACTCTACCTTGATCTATTACAACAATGACATCTGCATCTTTTACTGTGCTAATTCTTTGAGCAACAATTAACTTTGTCGAACCTTTTGTCTGTGTTCTAAGTTTTTCCCTAAGCATACGATCCGTTCTATAATCAAGTGCTGAGAAACAATCATCTAAAATATATATTTCCGCATCTTTATATAAGGCACGTGCAATAGAAACTCTCTGTTTTTGACCACCTGAAAGATTAAGTCCACCTTGAGATACACTTCCATCAAAACCGATTCGATCCACGAAATCTTTTGCCTGCGCTATTTCTACTGCTTTATTTAAGTTCTCATTTGATATGTTTTTTTCTATACCAAATGCAATATTAGAAGTAATATCTCCATTAAATAATACTGCTGTTTGAGAAACAAACCCTAGTTTTTCACGAAGTGCATGTTGTGTATATTCCTTGACATTGATGCCATCAATTAATATTTCACCCTCAGTCACTTCGTAATTACGTAAAATCAACTTAGCAATTGTACTTTTACCACTACCTGTAGCGCCAATAAATGCAGCAGTTTGTCCCTTATGAATGCAAAATGATATATTTTCTAAAACGTTTTCTTCGCTTTCAGCATATGAAAATGATACATTTTTAAATTCAATTGCTACTGGAAAAGTAGGATTACCACTCGTCTTTGAACCATCTTTAATTTTGTTCTCGAAATTAATCACTTCATCTATACGAGAAAGTGCTACAAGTGTACGAGGTAACATCATAAAAATTGTGGTAAGGACCATAAATGATAATATGATCATCGTAGCATATGATGAAAATACAACCATATCTGAGAAAATAGTAAGTGCAGCCTCTGGGCTACCAGACTCACTGATTAAAGCAGCACCTATCCAATAAACTGCAAGTGTAATTCCTGACATCAAACTTGACATGAATGGATTTAAAAATGCCATTGTAGCATTTACAAATGTATTTGTAGATGCCACCTCTTGATTTGTTTTTTCAAATTTTTCTTCATGATAACCTTCTGCATTATAAGCACGTACGACTCTAACACCGGTTAAATGTTCGCGAACAACGGTGTTCAATCCATCAATAATCTTCTGTAATTTTCTTGACTTTGGTACAGACAATGCTAACAGAATTCCAATTACACACAAAAATATAATTACAGCCACAATAGCAATTAATGAAAATGATGGATTGTTTGTTGAAATTTTATTAATTGCAAATATACACATAAACGGTGCTCTAATTAATATTACAAAGCCCATACACAATACCATTTGAATCTGAGTAATATCGTTTGTGGTACGAGTTATAAGACTTGCAATTGAGAAATTAGTGATATCTGCCATAGAAAATGAGTTCGTTTTAACATAAACATCTTCTCTCATCTTCATACATGCCTTTGTCGCTGCTTTTGCTGCACAAAAACCGGTTAAAAATGTAATAAATAAACTTAAGATTGAACAAAGTAACATATAGCCACCAACCATCAAGATCTCTGCCATTGTGCTACCTTCTGTTTGAACTAAGGTCGTAACCTCACTCATGTATTCGGGAATTTTTAAATCTAATAGCACTTGAACGATTACAAATCCAACTGTTATGACTAAAAGACCCCATTCTCTCTTTGTAAAGCTTTTAAATACTCTGGACATTTTGTTCTCCTAACTCATTAATATGATGTTTTTCTACTACTTTGTCTTTGCTACGTAATGTTTTATAAACATTCACACACAAGATAATTGTTAAAATAAGGGTCAAGACATCCGAAATTGGCTGTGCCCATAACAAGCCATCTATTCCCATGGTGTAATTCATAATCAAGATTAGTGGCAAGAAAATAATACCTTGACGGCACGCGTTTGCCACAAGCGAAGATTTTTCTGCGCCCATTGCACCAAGCGCATTGGTCAATACGTTGAACACACCCAATAAACAGCCCGTACTCAATAGGATTTGAGAGAAATAATATGCGTAGGCAAATGCTTCTTCATCGGCTAAAAATCCACCTACAATCTGAGCGAGTCCAACATAACACAAAACGGTCATGACCACACCGATGGCTAGACCAAACAGGAGTGAAAACTTCAGAATTTCCAGAAATCTATCCCAGTCTTTAGCTCCTACACAAAAACCTAAAATTGGTTGCACCCCTTGACCGAGACCAACACACAGCATCCAACTAATCAAAATAATCTTCAAGGCAACACCAACGCCTGCAACAGCAAGTTCCCCATAGTCTGACATGAGAAGATTGATTACTATTTGCGATACTGTCGTAAATATGGTACCAAGAGAGGCTGGTATACCAATGGCAAGCACATTCCTACATACTTTTTCTTTCACCGTAAAATCTTTGAGTGAAATGCTTAATTTACTTTTTCTTTTTACAAAGAACAAAATATAATACAGTCCAGAGCAAACATTACCGATGGATGTTGCGATTGCCGCACCAGGTACATTCATTCCTAACACCAAAATGAAAATTGGATCCAGCACAATATTTACAATATTCCCAATCAGCATACCCATCATTGCTTTTTGTACATTTCCCTCTGCTCTTAAAATATTGGAAAAGCAAGTTTGCAGTATGATAAACGGACCACTTATGGCAAGAATAGAAATATACTGACTAACCATTTGCACGGTAGTGTCACTGGTGGCACCAAGTTTTACTGCAATATCGTCTGCGAATACACATAAAAGTATCGAAACAAATATACCGACAATCACACTTGCCCCAAAAGCAAACGAAGCTACTTTATTAGCATACACTTTGTTATCAGCCCCCAATGCTCTAGAGATAACTGAGGCACCTCCCATGCCAAAAATGGTACCGATCGAAATAAATACCAAGAAAACAGGGGTTGCTAGTGATACAGATGTAACTTGAAGTGCATCACCCGTTTGACCCACAAAAAATAGGTCGGCCATATTGTAGATGAGAACCATTATCATACCAAGAATTGCTGGGATTGTGTTTTTTAGCACATATTTTGATACTGGTTCATTAGAATTTATGTTCATATCATTTCCTTTCCTAACTAGTTAATCGATTATCTTGTGCAATAATGCAAATAATGTTTCTGTTTCTTCCTCTGTAAGCTTTTCAAATAGTTCTTCTTGAAGCTCCTCCATGCATTCACCAGCAACCTCTATACAAGATTTACCAAGTTCGGTTAACTCTAGTAATTTAATTCTTCTATCTGCTTCATTTGTAAATGTTCTCACAAATCCATGAGCTTCAAGACGTGCAATCATACTTGCTGCGCTAGACTGAGCAACTTTAGCAACTGCTTCTATCTCTTTGTAAGATGCTTGGAATTCTTCTTTATGTCGCAAATATGCTAGTATATGACCTTGTGTTAGGGTAAGATCTAAATCTTTTAATTTCGCATTCCCATTTTTCTCTATCTTCTCACTAATTTGTCTAAAACAATACAAAAAATGTTTTTCATATCTCATCACTTTTCTCCTCCTCTAATCATTCATTTTTTACCAACAAACGAATGATAACACTTTCAACAGTATTCTGTCAATAGTATACTGTTGATAGAATACTGTTGAATACAACAAAAGAAAAGCAATCGGAAAATAAGGCTGATTTAGACTATCTCCTGATTGCTCCTTTTTCTTTTATCTAATATCAATATGGTCATTTCTAAGATGCTTTATTATTAAAGTTCTATAGCTTTTAAAATAAGCTCCACAGCACCTTTTACCCCAACTTTCGATGTATCAATACAAAGATTATAATTGCTCATATCTATCCATTCTTGATCTGTATAATGTTCATAATACTCTGAACGTTTTTTATCAACACGTTGAATATTATTCTTCATTTCAACTTCTGTTTTAACCCCTACATCTTCTGGTACTTTCTCATAACAGCGTTTAATTCTAGCATCCATGTCGGAAGAATATATAAACACCTTGAATGGATTTTTGTCTCTTAAAATATAATCTGCACATCTACCAATAATAACTACATTTTCATTTTCAGCAATTTGTTGTAAAGTTTCTGACTGCTTTTTAAGTAATTGCGTCATTGGAGAGCTATTATAACTGGAAAATGCATGGCCATAAGTAAAATGATAATTTTTAATAGCTACTTCATCATACTCTTCCACAAATTTTTTACTAAATCCACTTTTTTCAGCAATTGCATGAAGTAACTCTTTATCGTAATATGCAATGTCTAGTGCATCTGCAAGTCGTTTCCCAACTTCACGTCCACCGCTAGCGAACTGTCTGTTGATAGTGATTGTCTGATTGGTTCGTAACACTCCTTGCCTTGCCAAATGTGGCGCTTCAGTGCTTATATCTTGTACGTTACCAGTTTTTAACTCCCGCAGTACTTTTTTCATAACAATAATAACGGCAATAAAGGAAACCACATCTGCAATAGGTGCCGCGTAAAGTATACCGATTATGCCATACACTTTTGGAAGAAGAATAATAAGAGGTACAAGCAATATGAAATCACGAAGCAGTGACATTCCAAGGGATAACACAGGCTTTCCTAATGCTTGCAAAAAAATACTCGATGATTTTTGGAGACAGCACAAAGCAATTGTTGATAAGAAAATTCTAAAAACTATAACAGCAAACTCGTTATATAGATCACTTTCACTACCGAAAAGAGAGATTACCTGTACTGGAAAAGCTTCGAAAATAACCGTTGCAACCACACCTACAATAAGTTCAGCAACAATCATTTTCTTATAAACTTCTCTTACGCGAAAAGTTTCTCCTGCACTATAGTTAAATCCGATAATAGGTTGACATCCGACTGCAATACCTACTACAATGGCAATTACTATTTGGAACACTTTCATAACAATACCAATAACAGTCAGTGGAATATCCGAGCCATACTTTGTAGCGGCACCATAAATAACCATACCATTGTTTAATGCAACTACGATGAGCACGATTGCAAACTGAGTTAAAAAACTGGTAATACCAAGTGGCAGTACTTTCTTCAAAATCCTACCACTTAACTTAAAACTGCTTTTTTGAAGTTTAAAAGATTTTGTCTTTCTAAGATAGTTAAGAGTGAGTAGTGCCGTAGCAATCTGACCAAGAATGGTCGCCAGAGCCGCACCCATCATTCCCCAATTGAATACAAAAATAAAAATAGGATCAAAAATAACATTTACAATACATCCTATCAACATGGTATTCATAGCAGTTTGGGGACTACCGTCTGCTCTAATAATTGAGCTCAATGTCGAACCTATTGTATAAAATGGTAATCCAATCAGTAAATATTTGAAATACTCCTGTGCGTAAGGTAAATTAGCTTCGGTTGCACCAAACATGCCTAACAATTGATCGCGAAACAACGCAAACAACGCAGTGAGTATAAGTCCAGATATAATCGAAAGTAACAACGCATTACCAACGCCTTTATGTGCACTTTCTGTATCATTCTTGCCTAAACAAAGACTTAAAAAAGCCGCCGCACCATCGCCAAGCATTAAGGCGACGGAAAAAACAAGCATGGTCAGTGGAAATACAACATTTGTTGCACCATTTCCTATATACCCAATACCATGACCAATGAAGATTTGGTCTACAATACTGTATAGCGATGCGACAAGCAAGGACAGTGTACAAGGAACACTGAATTTAATCATAAGTTTACTGATTTTTTCTGTAATCAAATAATGATTTTGAGTTTGTGATGTAATTTGTGACATAGAACCCTCCTAATTCTCTAATTAAATAATAATTTACAATATCTCTAGCAACTAAAACAATCATAAAAAAA
>JAWXVA010000002.1:0-103896 GCA_044425815.1 Eubacteriales bacterium | reverse complement strand
TAGCATATGTGAAAGGGGTGTTTTTATAGTGAAAAATGCAGACGAGTATTCAGTTTATAAAGAAATACAAGAGAGAACAAATGGAGAGATTTACATAGGGGTAGTAGGTCCAGTACGAACAGGGAAGTCAACATTTATCAAAAGATTTATGGATGTGCTTGTATTACCGCGTATACAAGATGTATATCAGTTGGAACGTGCTAGAGATGAATTACCTCAATCTGCTGCTGGAAAGACGGTGATGACAACAGAACCCAAATTTGTACCTAAAGAAGCAGCAAACATAAATATCAGTGAAGATGTTTCACTCGATATTCGCTTGATAGATTGCGTGGGATATATGGTAGAAGGAGCTACAGGTCACTTTGAAGGTGGGGTAGAACGAATGGTGAAAACTCCATGGAGCGAGAAAGAAATACCATTTACAAATGCTGCTACGATAGGTACACGCAAGGTGATACATGATCATGCTACGATAGGAGTAGTTATCACAACCGATGGAAGTATCGGTAATATTGAGCGATGGAATTATCTAGAAGCAGAAAAACAGACGATTCAAGAGTTATTAGCTATTCAAAAGCCTTTTGTTGTATTGGTTAACTCTCAAAAACCTTACAGTGAAGAGGCGAAAAAGGTTGTAAGTGAAATAGAGAAAGAATATGGCGTAGTAGCAATGTCAATAAACTGTGCTCAATTAAAAGAGGACGATATTCATAATATTATGAAACAAGTACTCTATCAATTTCCAGTAACAGAGGTACAATTTTTAGTGCCAAAATGGGTGGAGATGTTAAGTATGAGTCACGAGATTAAACAGGATATTATGGAGCATGTTCGAGAAATCATGAATGATATTAATGAGATACGAGATGCATTCGATATGAAGTATCAGGTTAACAGCCCATATATCGATAAGATAGAAGTGAAAAAAATACATATGAATACGGGATGTGTACAGATTTCAATAGGATTGAAAGAAAAATGCTACTATGATATTCTAAGTACTTTAACAGGAACGGAAATGGAGAGCGAATATGATTTGATTGGCGAATTAAAAGAATTATCCGCACTAAAAAAAGAATATATCAAGGTAAAAGAAGCGTTGTGCTCTGTGAAATTAAAAGGATATGGAGTAGTAACTCCTACGAAACAAGAAATTCTACTAGAAGATCCCGTAATTATCAAACAAGGAAATAAATATGGTGTAAAAATACATTCATCGGCACCTTCTATCCATTTTATACGTGCTAATATAGAAACGGAAATAGCTCCAATAGTAGGAACAGAAGAACAAGCAAAGGATTTGGTTCGATATATCAAGGAGAATGCAAATTCAGAAGAAGGAATTTGGGCAACCAATATATTTGGTAAATCTGTAGAAACATTAGTGGAAGATGGAATACGAAATAAGATTACTACTATAACCGATGAAAGTCAGATGAAATTACAAGATACGATGCAAAAGATTGTAAATGACAGCAATGGTGGAATGGTTTGTATCATAATATAAAAAATGAATTTACTTGTTGTTAAGTTTTATCATAAATATATTATAAACAACAGGCAGATTTTCTTGTGTCTAAGAAGAAAAATAGGTATAATGATTAAGTTCTCTTTTGAGAATTTAATTGAAACAAAAAGGAGCAAGAAAAGTAATGAAGAAAATCGTTGTCATTAGTTTGACAAAAAATACAGAAGATTTAATGGGAGAAATTGTAAGTTTACTAGATAGACATAAATACGACTGCGATAGCTATACATCGCATCGACAGGCCAGTGAAGTAGAAATGCTTTCGGCATTAAAGGAAACTAAATTATGGATAGAAGAATGTTGGAAACGAACAGATGCATTTGTATTCATTGGTGGTTCCGATATTGCAGTTAGAATGATATCTCCGTTGATAGAAGATAAAATGAAAGACCCAGCAGTACTTGTCATGGATGAAGAATGTAAGTTTGTAGTGCCGATACTAGGAAATCACTTGGGTCTTGCAAATGATTTGGCATTAAAATTAGCAAAAATAGTTAATGCAAAAGAAATACTCACAACTCCTCTGGAGATTCGAGAGAAATTCACAATTGAGAAGTTTGCAGAACGTAACGAAATGGAAATAGGAAATCGAGAACAAGCACGTACTATTAGTTCTGCTATATTAGAGGGGCAACATATAGGATTTTATTGTGAGTGTAATATTGAAGGAGAAATACCGTCTGGTCTTACACTTTGCAAGGATAAAAAGGAATTGTCATGGTATACGCAAAGAATCGCCATTAGAAATGAATATGTCGTAGGAATGGGATTGTTAGAAGGAGTATCTTTTGGTAATGTTGAAGAGTTGTTTTTATCACAAGTAGATGCACTACAAATAGATATGATTCAGATAAAAGGAGTGGCGACAATCAAAGAAAAATCTGAAGAACTCGCACTAATTACTCTCTCTGAGAAATATCACATTCCAATTCTATCATTTACTGGAAAAGAATTAAGAGAATTACATCTTATCAGTACAAAAGAGAGTATGACTAAAAGTGAAGCTAATATTTCAGAACGTTCAGCCATCTTAGGTAGCGATTGCGGAGAATTGGTACTGGGTAAAGTGATGGGGCAAGGTGTAACATTTGCGGCAGCTAAGAAACTAAAGACCATTTATTTCGAATAGACAAAAGTTAAATAGGAGTAGGGAATGAGCATGAAAATCACGTATGTATTTCATAGTTGTTATATAGTGGAAACAACAAAAGCAGTATTTGTATTTGATTATTATGATGGTGAAATCAAAGAATTACCGATGAATAAAGCAGTATATTTTTTGAATAGCCACAGTCATTTTGATCATTGCAGTGAGCAAATGTTTACAATTGCTAAAAAATCAAATAGAACATTTATTTTTTCAAGTGATATTAAAATACATCCAAACACAGACGAACGTGTTATCGTAGTGAAAGAACGAATGACATATAAAATTGATGAAATGACACTGCATACATTCCATTCTACGGATATGGGAGTTGCTTTCTTGCTTGAAACTGAAGAAGGGAATCTCTATCATGCTGGGGACTTAAACTGGTGGCATTGGGATGGTGAAACCAATGAATATAATGAACAAATGGGGTCGGATTACAAAGAAGAAATAGCTAGAATTAAAGAAAAGGATATACAAATAGACGTTGCATTTTTACCATTAGATCAAAGATTAGAGAAGTCTTATGATTGGGGAATGATTTATTTTATGAAACATCTTGAACCACGAAAAGTGATGCCCATGCATTTTTTTAGTGAAAATTTTGATATATGTAAAAATGTATCAAAGGAACACAATCATTTCAAAGATTTTCAAAGTCAATTCATTTGTATAGAAAAATTAAATCAAGTGTTTCTTTACAATTAAATGTGACCATGTTAAAATACAAAAAGTTAAGTAAGATATGTAGTCGCAGCTGCAAGTATCGAAAGAACGCAGGTGAGGAAAGTCCGGGCTTTATAGGGCAGGATGCCAGATAACGTCTGGTGGAGGTGACTCCAAGGATAGTGCAACAGAAATATACCGCCAGTTTCGGCTGGTAAGGGTGGAAGGGCAGTGTAAGAGACTACCGCCTCGCTGGTAACAGAGAGGGCATATGTAAACCCCATCCAAAGCAAAACCGAATAAAAGCAATGTAGTTGCCCGCTACGCTTTAGGTAGGTTGCTGGAACCTAGTGGCGACATTAGGTCTAGATAGATGACTACACACGACATAACCCGGCTTATCGTCTTGCTTGACTAGTAGAGAGATATGGATTTTTCCATATCTTTTCGATTATAAAAGACGCATTCTATACAAGGAGATAGTTATGAATATTGTTGAAATACGTCACATCACCTTAGGTGAAGGGCGACCAAAAACTTGTACTTCGATTGTGGGTACTACAAGAGAATCGATTTATGCAGAATGTATCAAACTAAAAAGCTTACCAGTAGATATAATCGAGTGGAGAGTAGATTGGTATGAAGCAGGAAAAGATGTAAAAGCCATACTAGAGATATTGAAAGAAATACGAACTTTGATTGCAGAACGTTCATTATTATTTACCATTCGTACTAGTGAGGAAGGTGGAGAAAATAACTATACTGCGGAAGAGTATGAATCTATTATTTCTCAAGTATTTGTATACAGTGATGTAGATGCAATAGATGTTGAGATTTATAAAACAGGTATAAACGCGAAAGAATTAATTCAAAGGATACAAGCAGAAAATATAGTGGTTATTGCATCCAATCATGATTTTTCCAAAACTCCACCAAAAGAGGAGATGGTTCGCAGATTACAAGAAATGCAAACACTTGGCGCCGATGTATTGAAATTAGCAGTGATGCCACAAAATACATCGGATGTTATCACCCTGCTGGATGCCACACGAGAGATGAGCGAGTGTTATGCAACACAGCCACTTGTCACAATGTCTATGTCATCATTAGGAACGATTAGTCGATTGTCTGGAGAAACGTTTGGTTCGTGTATGAGTTTTGGTTCAGGAGAAAGTGTATCTGCTCCAGGACAGATTCAGGTCTCTGAATTGGCGCATATACTTGATGTTCTACATACGAATAATGAATAATATTACACCCATGTTCAGGTAGCGAACCTAGACATGGGTGTTTTGATTTATATTAAATTATAATTATAATGTATTATTGAAGATTACTTGCATTTTCTGCAAAAGTGGTATTGACAATTAAATCGTAGTTCACACGTTCATTGAGCACACCAGCTGAATCAAGTACATCCTGCAATAATTCAAAACCATCTTGACCAAATACTAGTGTTTCAGGCCAAGTATCTTGTTCGTAATAGCGCTCGATGATAGTGATTAGATTTTCCATTTCTGTATCTGAAAATTGAGGTGCGATTATCGTAGCAATTTCTTCTGAAGTCGCTGCCATGCAGAAATTAAGTCCTTTCTGAATAGCGTTTGTAAATCCTTGTATAATTTCTGGATTTTCATTGATATAGCTTTCTTGAGCACAAAATGCAGTGTAAGGTACATAGCCACTGTCTACACCAAGAGATGCTACTACATAGCCTTCGCCTTCTAATTCAAGAGCTGTAGCGGAAGGCTCAAATTCCACAGTGTATTCACCTTGACCGCCTACAAACGCAGCAGCAGTAGCGCCGAAATCGATGCTTTGATTCATACTCAAATCCGTTTCTGGATTGATACCATTTTCTTTTAAGATATATTCGAATACCATTTGTGGCATACCTCCAGCTCGACCAGCAAGTACGTCAGTGCCTATTAAATCAGTCCATGCAAAATCATTTATTTCTTCTCTAGCTACAAGGAAGTTGCCAGCACGTTGAGTTAATTGTGCGAAATTAATAAAGTAATCAGATGCCCCTTCTTGATAGGTGTAAATCGTAGACTCAGGACCCATAAAACCGATTTGTGCTTCGTTAGATAAAAGAGCAGTCATAGTATTATCGGCACCGAATCCTGTTACCAACTCAAGTGCGATTCCTTCTTCTTCAAAATATCCATTTTCTATAGCTACATACATGGGCGCATAGAAGATTGAATGTGCTACTTCGTTTAAGATAACAGGCGTTAATTCAACCACATCAGAAGCAATGTTATCCTCGGCGGTATTGTTGTCTTCATTAGTATTTTCAATAGCAGTGATATCAGAGCTTGATGTCGCTTCCTCTTTCGTACATCCAAAACATAGGGTTAAGGTCATCAATAATGTAAGACTAACAGCTAAAACTTTTCTTATCATATCTTTTCATATCCTCCTTTTTGTTGATGGTACAGTATATGCAAACAATATAAAATGGTTATTTTATACTTGCTATAGATTCAATGAATCTAAGTAAGACTGTCATTTATAAAAAGGATGCATAAAATAAAGAGAGAACGCATAGATAGAGGGATGAAGATGCATAGTAAAGAATATTGGCTTTCTTGGGTTCAAAAAGCGGGTATACGAGCAATAAAAACGGTGGCACAAACAGCTATTGCAAGTATTGGAGTTGCGACAGTAACAGGGGAAGCAGATTGGATATATGTAATCACAACATCATTGATAGCAGGATGCATATCCATGTTGACTAGTGTAACGGGAATACCTGAGGTTCCAGAAAATCCTGAAATGATTGGAAAAATCTAAAATAGAAAGTAGCAATAGTAAAAAAGTAAGACACTAGCAACTCTTTAGTTTATGCTAGTGTCTTATTAAAATAGAATATGCTTTAAGCATCGCTAATTTTGTAGATTTGTGACTTTTCGCAGGGATGAAATAAACCATACTAGAACCAAAGGACTTCAGTGACCTCCAAGAAAGGTATAAATCCTTGTATGCAATGGTACCAGTTTTACCCCAAGTGGTAATTACAAGTTCAGGACCTTTTCCTTCAGTAGATTCACGAATATCTGTGATGGTTACGAAATGCCGAAACATTTTTTTGGCAGTTCCATTTTGAAAGTAAGGTCTTTCATACAACATGAAGGGAAACTTACAATTCGTACTTAAAAGAACAACAGGGTATCCATTTGATAAGGCAAGCTTGATAAAAGTAAGACCACGAGTATAGCTACATAACATGGTAGAGCGAGAACGGAATTGTAAATACATACCTTTCTTTATACCAAACCGTAAAATACCTTGGGTGAAATGGCAAATCCCAGTACCTAAATTTGTTGGAATATATTTGAATAATTTGTTACTACGTGATACTTTATCATAGATTTTATTCAGAATAGGAATTTCACGTAAATGCATTGTATCATATATCTCTTGAAGTAGTTTTAAATATTCGTCTTGATTAATAAAATGTTTTTCATTAATGTGTAGGCCTAAATGCTCTTGAAATTGCGTATAGCGATCAGCATAAGTTGTTAATAGATTGGCTCCACAAACAGGGCCACAACCACCTTTAAACGCAGTGTTTCGAGGAAGCCAGGATTGGTCTCCGCCGTAATAAACATGATTTGTTTCTACATTTACAATGCGAGGGCAAAGATATTCTGAAATTCCTTCGAGTTTATTTTGTCTCATATGTACCTCCTATATTTATCTTACACACTAAGAAGTATTTAGTATATTTATTGTACAATATTTAAAGCTTGGTGGGAAGAGGAAATTGATGTATAATAAACAGGTAAATAGAATCTTAAAATAAAAATAAGAATTACAACAGAAATAGAATTAACAAGAAGGAACGTAATATCAAAAAGAAGTTGAAAGAAGGAGAATTTATGAGATTTGTGCTGGATACGCATGCACACACATTAGTGAGCGGACATGCTTATAATACAATAAAAGAAATGGCATTTACAGCAAAAGAAAAAGACTTAGAGGCTATTGCATTGACAGAACATGCACCCAATTTACCATGGGCGCCAGGGCTTTATTATTTTGATAATCTAAAAGTTGTACCTAGAGAAATGTTTGGAGTGAAATTATTATTAGGAGTAGAATTAAATATATTAGATGAGTTTGGAACAGTAGATTTACCAGAATCGGTGTACTCAGAATTAGATATCGTGATTGCGAGTATTCACATTCCAGATGATTGCTATGGGATTTCACGCGGAATCTCTAAAAATACACAGGCATATCTAAAAACGATTGAAAAACCCGGAATCAATATTATTGGACATCCAGATGATATAAGATTCCCAGTAGACTATGATATGATAGTCGCAGCAGCGAAAGAACATCATGTATTATTAGAACTGAATAATTCTTCCATTAATCCGGATGGGGTGCGCAAAGGGTCAAGGGAGAATCAGATTAAGTTAATAGAGACGTGCAAAAAGTATAAAGCTGATGTTAGCCTAGGAAGTGATGCACACGTCGATATTGATCTTGCTAATTTTAAACGTACAGAACTACTTTTAGAAACCTATGATTTTCCAGAAGAATTGATCGTAAATACATCCCTTGAAAAGCTTTTAGGCTACGTAAATTGTGGAAAAAACAAGTAGACTTTAAGAGTTTAGCGTGTTAAAATGAGAAAGTAATCAATTCGGTCTGTAAAGGAGAAAAAATCATGAGCAAAAAAATTAGGACGGAGTCCGTTGATTATTTATTTAAAGCAATTCTAAGTTTGGAAAATAAGGAAGAATGTTATACATTCTTTGAAGATATTTGTACAATTAATGAATTACTTTCGTTATCTCAACGTATGGAAGTGGCAAAAATGCTGAGAGAGCATAGAACGTATTTGGAGATTGCTGAGAAGACTGGTGCTTCGACAGCTACGATTAGTAGGGTGAATCGCTCGCTTAACTATGGTAACGACGGATATGATATGGTCTTTGAACGAATTCCAGAATAAATGAATAAGGTATAGTTAAAGGGATTGTTTCATAACAATCCCTTTTTTTGTCTAAATATATTTAACTGCAGTTCCATACGCGATGATTTCAGCAGCACCTTGCATCACAGCCGAAGAGCCATAGCGGATATTAATGATTGCATCAGCGCCGAGGGATTCCCCTTCATCGACCATTCTCTTGACTGCAATTTGACGTGCGTCATTCAACATTTCTGTATAACCAACGAGTTCACCACCTACAAGTGTTTTCATACCTGCCATAAAGTCTCTACCTATATTTTTGGAATATACTACGGTACCTTTGGCCACACCTAACACTTCTAATTCTTGATACATCAAGAAACAAAACATTCCGTACAAAAGAGCGTATAAAGTAACTAAAAAACCAATTATAATAACGCTAATTTTACTTCTTAAATGTTTTGTGTCTTTTTTCATAATCCCTCCTAATAATATTTGCCTTGTCTAATTTTTGTAAAAATATAGGCAAACTCCTTAGAATTCGCCTGAAAGGTTTATTTGGATTTTTTGTCTCGTTGTTTCTTTTCTTCGCTAGTTATATCAAATGAGAAATTATCTATTAAATTCTCAATTATTTGTTTCTTCACATACACATCAAGACTTAAAATGCAGATGAATGAAAATACTTGTAGAAACGCTTGATCAGGATTCGAATCATCAGAAAATGTATCTTGAGCAATCTGATAAGAAGCACGTAGTTCCTCTTTTAAATACTCAATATGACTTTTCTCAAGATTGAATACATCTTGATATAAATCGTTGATGTTAAATGTTTCAGCATTATCAAAGAATTTACTTGTAATTGGTTGCAATAACTTCTCAATATCTTTGATTGATAGAATATTTTTAAAATAATAAATAAAAACTAGAACTAAAACGTGTTCTTTGTTATATTTCTTTTTAATAGGTGGCGGAAGTAGATTGTTTTTAGCATAATTATTAATCATCGTTTTTGTAAGGATTTTATCATCCTCGCATCTTTTGGAAGCTTTTAGTTTCTCGTCCATTAAAGTTGTAACTTGATCCATATATAATGGAATGTTAGGTATATCCTCAATTTTTAAATATTCGATATTAGAAATGTTATCTAATATGCTGTCAATTATGTTTTTTGTGTCAATATTCATATTATCACCTCGATACCATCATTATATAGTTTTCAAGACTACTTGTAAAGGAATATATACGTATAAAATGGTAGACTAAAGCAATAAAGATATATTTGCAAACGTAGACACAAGTTATATTATGTAATATAATACTTCTTACGTGAGTATAACTACAGTTAGTGAATGGATTATGAAAGAGGATAAAAAATAAATGAGCATATATGATACGTTAAACAAAGAACAAAAAGAGGCGGTATTACATACGGAGGGGCCATTGCTGATTCTGGCAGGTGCTGGTTCAGGAAAAACTAGGGTGTTAACGCACAGGATCGCTTACCTTATAGAAGAAAAAAATGTGAATCCTTGGAATGTTTTAGCGATTACTTTTACCAATAAAGCTGCAGGAGAGATGCGAGAGCGTGTAGATGAGATTGTTGGATTCGGATCAGAAAGTATATGGGTAAGCACATTTCACTCTACTTGTGTACGTATTTTACGTAGGCATATTGATCAGTTGGGTTATGATACGAATTTTACGATTTATGATTCGGATGATCAAAAAACATTGATGAAAGACGTATGTAAGACGCTTCAAATAGATACAAAGATTCATAAGGAACGGGCAATATTAGGTGCTATATCTTCTGCAAAGAACGAGATGATCACCTCAGCTGAATATGAAATGAATGTCATGGGCGATTTTTCCAAGAAAAAGATTGCAGAAGCTTATAAAGAGTATGAAAAGCAACTTAAGGCAAATAATGCGTTGGATTTTGATGACTTATTAGTGAAAACAGTAGAATTATTTCAACATAATCAAGAAATATTAGAATATTATCAAGATAGATTTCGATATATCATGGTTGATGAATATCAAGATACTAATACGGTTCAGTTTAAATTAATTAGTATTCTGGCTTCCAAATACCAGAATTTATGCGTAGTTGGTGATGATGACCAATCCATTTATAAATTTAGAGGAGCAAATATCTACAATATATTGAATTTTGAAAAAGAATTTAATAATGCAAAAATCATTAAATTAGAGCAAAATTACAGATCAACTAGCACTATTTTAGATGCAGCAAATGCAGTGATTCGGCATAATCAAGGTCGTAAAGAGAAGAGTTTATGGACAGAAAATGGAGAAGGAAATAAGATTAAATTCAAACAATTTGACTCGGGATATGATGAAGCAGATTACGTAGCAAGAAACATTAAGGAGTCAGTTGAAAACGGTGGTAGCTACAGAGATTGCGCTATACTTTATCGAACAAATGCACAGTCACGAATTTTTGAAGAAAAGTTGGTTATGCTAAATATTCCATATAAAATCGTTGGTGGAGTGAATTTCTATTCGAGAAGAGAAATCAAAGATTTATTAGCATATTTAAAAACGGTAGATAATGGAAAAGATGATCTTGCAGTTCGTAGAATTATTAATGTACCGACACGAGGGATAGGGCTGACTAGTATCAATCGTGTGCAAGAATCGGCAGTGGAACGAGGCGTAGATTTCTATGAAGCTTTATTGACTGCAGATATGATACCTGGTATTGGAAGAGGTCTAGTGAAATTAGAATCATTTGTGGCGATGATTCAACATATTAAAAGTTTAGTAGACACCATGAGTTTGTCTCAACTGATGCAAGAAATCATTGACTTAACAGGTTATGTAGAAAGACTTCAAGAAGAGAATGATGACGAATCAAAAGCTCGTATTGAAAATATTGAAGAATTTATGAGTAAAATCATTGCGTATGAGGAAAACTGTGAAGAGGAACGAGTAACCTTAAGTGGATTTCTTGAAGAAGTGGCATTAGTAGCGGATATTGATAGCCTAGAGGAAGAAGTAGATTATGTGGTTTTGATGACACTACACAGTGCAAAAGGGTTGGAATTTCCAAATGTGTATTTAGCTGGAATGGAAGATGGAATGTTTCCAAGTTATATGTGTATTACTTCTGACGATCCGACGGAAGTGGAAGAAGAACGTAGATTATGTTACGTAGGAATTACAAGAGCTAGGGAAGAATTAACACTTACAAGTGCAAGACGGCGTATGGTTCGCGGAGAGATGCAGTACAATAAATTGTCTAGATTTTTAAAGGAAATACCAGTATATCTCATAGATTCCGGGGAATTAATTAAAAAAGATGATAATGATGCTCAAAAGCAAAATACCTACATTGAAGCAAAGCAGGCATTTCGAACAAAGGCATTTGCAAAGACGGAGAAACAACAATTTACAGTCGCAGGTGGAAAAGGACCAGGATATGATGTAGGAGATCGTGTACGACATATGAAGTTTGGCGAGGGAATCGTAGTTGGGATTACAGAAGGTGGTCGAGATTATGAGGTGACAGTAAATTTTGACCATGTTGGAACGAAAAAAATGTTTGCTATGTTTGCAAAATTACAGAAGATTTGATATACTTATTAAATGAATACACGTAAATATTATTAGCAGAAAGGCAGTGATTAATTATGAGTAGAGAGAAGTTGGAAGAGTTAATTACAACATCAAAGTTAAGTGAAATATTAAGCCAAAGAGAAGATGAAAAAGCTAAGACGACGATATTATGGGTATTAGCAGTGATAGGAACAGTAGCAGCAGTTGCAGGGATTGCATATGCAGTTTATCACTTTTTGACACCAGACTATTTTGAAGATGACTTCGAAGATGAGTTTGAAGAAGATTTCTTTGATGGTAGCGATGAAGTATAAGATATATAATGATTATAATATGAGTGAATGCTTGTGATAGGAAGGAGGAGCGAAAGCTTCTTCTTTTTATGCGATTTAATTTTAGTGTTCGTTGTTATATAGGAACTAGATAATATAATTCAATAAAGAGGTATTAGATGAAAAAAGGTAAAGTGTACGAAGGAATAGTTGAAAAATTAAACTTTCCTAATAAGGCGATTGCACGTGTAGAAGGCGAAGAAAAGTTAGTGCATATCAAGAACGCATTAGTAGGACAAGAAGTGAAGATATCTGTAAACAAAGTGCGTAAAGATAAAGCTGAAGGACGTGTGTTAGAAGTGTTAAAACCAGCACCGAATGAGATACAAGCATCCTGTCCACACTTTGGACAGTGTGGGGGTTGTACCTATCAGAATTTACCATATGAAGAACAGTTAAAGTTGAAGGAATCACAAGTAAAAGTCCTTATTGATGAAGTGATTACGGAACCATATGTGTTTGAAGGAATCAAAAGTAGTCCAGTTGTAAAAGAATATCGCAATAAGATGGAATTTTCTTTCGGAGATGAATATAAAAGTGGTCCCTTATCATTAGGGATGCACAAAAGAGGAAGTTTTCATGACATTGTATCCGTAACAGAATGTGAAATAATAGATAGTGATTATCGAGCGATTTTAAAAACTACATTAGAATATTTCCAATCGCAAAATGCTACCTATTTTCATAAAATGCGTCATGAAGGATTTCTTCGTCATTTACTAGTACGAAAAGGTGTGAAAACAGAAGAAATATTGATTGATTTAATTACAAGCTCTCAAGGTGAATTAATCAATGATGAATGGAAAAAATTATTGCTAGGTTTAGAATTAAAAGGAAAAATTGTAGGCATTTTACACACAATTAATGATAGTGTGGCAGATGTAGTCAAAGACGAAGGAACGGTAATTCTCTATGGACAAGACTATTTCACAGAACAGTTACTAGGTCTAGACTTTAAAATTACGCCATTTTCATTCTTCCAGACCAATTCTTTAGGTGCGGAAGTATTGTATGAGACGGCTCGAGAATACATAGGAGATACCAACGATAAAACAATCTTTGATTTATATAGTGGGACTGGAACAATAGCTCAGATATTAGCACCAGTAGCCAGGAAAATCGTGGGAGTAGAAATTGTAGAAGAAGCAGTAGAAGCTGCAAAAATGAATGCAGAACTAAATGGCCTTCATAATTGCTTCTTCCATGCGGGTGATGTACTTAAGGTAATTGACGACTTACAGGAAGTTCCAGATTTAATAGTTCTTGATCCACCACGAGATGGAATACATCCAAAAGCCCTTGATAAAATAATAGATTTTGGCGTGGAACGAATGATTTACGTGAGCTGCAAGCCAACTAGTCTGGCACGAGATTTGATAACGCTACAGGCAAAAGGATATAAGGTCGAAAGAGTGGTAGCGGTTGATCAATTTCCGATGACGGTGCATGTTGAGACGGTATGTTTGATGTCAAAGGTGAAATAGGAAAGTGCGAAAACACGTGAGAATCAAGCAAGAAAGGTTTTAGAATATGGAAAGATGTCACTGGAAAAATCTCGAAAGCTCTGAAATTTATATTAAATACCATGATAACGAATGGGGTGTGCCATCTTATAATGATGAACACCTCTTTGAGATGTTTATACTAGAAAGTTTTCATTGTGGTTTATCTTGGCTTTTAATATTAAAAAAGCGTGAGAATTTTCGAAAGGCATTTGATAATTTTAACGCTGATATTATTGCGAATTATGATGATGATAAAATTTCAGAACTTATGTTAGATGAGGGTATTGTTCGCAATAAAGCTAAAATTCTTGCAACAATTCAAAATGCAAAATCCTATTTAAAAGTGGTAGAGGAATTCGGTAGTTTTTCGAACTACTTATGGGATTTTACTGGTAACAAAGTAGTCTATAATCCATTTGATGGAGTAACAACTCGCAATGAATTATCTGACAAAGTGTCAAAAGACCTTAAAAAACGAGGATTTAAATTTATGGGCACAGTCACTTGTTACTCGTACTTAGAGGCGATAGGGATAATGAATGACCACGCTCTTAATTGCTATAAATATGTAAAACTAGAAGATAGATAAGTTTGAAATGTAAACTTTGAAAGTGATTCTTGTGATTTAATTTATTTATTCTTTATAATATTTATCGAATATTTTCTGGTGAATATATAGAAGAGTGTGATAGTATTTAATCAAGGAAAATAATTCCTACTAAATTATGAGTTTAATCTTTGATTTGATAAATTCGATGCTTAGAAAGCATCAACTCCTTCCTTTTAATATAGAGAAGAGCACTCGCGAGAGTGCTCTTTTCATGTTTATATATATTCCTATGCAATAGATCAAAGCATTTGTTTAAGTCATTATATAAAGAAATTATTTTTATGGTTATAAGATAAATTGTATAATAAATAACCAGCTATTTTCCTTTGGTACTATTTCAATTGCTTTGGTAATATTATATTTATAATAGAATGATAATTCGCGTACCAATTCTGGATTGCGAGAATACATAATAATTGTTCCGCTACGTGTAAGGACTTCTCTTGCTTTCGGGAAAAAGTCTTTGTATAGCATTTCTATTTCTTCTTCGGATTTATGTCCAGTGCTGTATGGCATATTAGTGAAAATTTCGTCGAATGGATATTCGTGTGTGAAATCAAAAAAGTTTCGGTTAATATAATGAATGATTTGCCCTGCATTCTCTGTATTGATACGAGCTTTTTCTATTGCTGGAGCATAAAAGTCGATTCCGTACGAAGTGTTGCCTTTGACCACTTTTTGGCGTTCTATCAGCATGGTACCCACACCACAGAATGGATCTAAAGTACGCGAGTCTTCAATCATATAATCAGCAGCAAGAGCTACCAGTTGTGCAGCATTTACAGGACGTATACTAGCTGCGATAGATTCTGTTCTATAAGAAAAACGTTCATCAGGAATGGTGAATAATTTAATCAAAATGTTAAACATACCAGTTTTGTTTTCAATTAGTCTTAACTCTACTTCGTAATTAGAAGTGGAATTAATAAGAGAGCGTGATGAAAGGCGCTCTAATTCACTGGATAAGGACTTTGCGTATCGACTTTTTTGATCTAATGCCAATTTGGATTTTAATTCTACTCGAAAATAGAATGGAGTCTTTTCTTGATGGATATTTCTAAGCATTGGAAGTAAGTTGGATAAGACAATGCTTTTAGCTGCATGAATCGGGTCTGCAGATAAAGTAGATAATCCAGGAATTACAAACAGTAACTCGCTATAGGTGCGCAAATCCAGTAAAGTGTTGAGATTTTCGGTCACTACACGAACACCAGCTCTAAAAGGAATGATTTCCCCATCTGTAATTTCGCATTCAAGTAATTCTTTGTGCAGTTTATTGGTTAATAAAATGCAATCAAGAGGATAATGAAATCCTGTAAATGTATGGTTAGAAATTCCTTCTTCTTGCACGAGTAATTTGCTTAATGCACGAATTTCTTCTTGGATATGTTTTTGATTTTCTGTGTTCAAAGGAGTCATGGTTAGCGTATTTAATATCTCTTTTAGCTCGCCTAAGTAGATACTACAATCGAAGCATTGAAGGGCTATTAAATAGGAACTTTTTACAAAACGTTGACTTTCGTTTTTGTAACCTTCAAATAAAGCTGGTAAAAATTCATACATACCTAAGTCACCCATTAAAAGGGCAGTGTTTTTCCGAGTTTTAGCATCGGTATGCTTCAACAACTCAATGAATTCTGGAATATAATTTTTGATATCTTTCTTTAATTCGGATTTGATAGAATCCTGTTTTATTTCTTGGCGAAGTTGACTAAGACTTTGTCTCAACTCACAATTTGTAATAATATTATTTAATAAATGATTTGTCATAATACTCCTTTAATCGATAAGGATTGGTGTTCAAAATTTGTCGTTCGTTTTATTATTTACGCTGTTTATTGTACACTAATTTTTAAATCTTGTATACAGAGAGTGGTTATATAAAATTATCGTTGATATTATTGAACATTATAAAAATGTCGAAAATAGTATTCAAAAAACCTCCAATTCGACAGGTGGAAGATTAATTGTCGAAAAATTGTCTACAATTCAACTTGCAGTTCGAAATCCCTATCTATATAATAAAGTTGTGGTGAAGAAATGTAGAGGAGGAGGGGCTAGATGGAGCATCTAAATGTTGCAATTGCAGATGATAATGAGAGAATGTTGGAAGTACTTAGCGAAATTATTGATAATGACACTGAACTTACGCTAGTTGGAAAAGCAAATAATGGAGAGGATATGTGTCAAATTATTAAAAATAAACAACCAGATGTAGTTTTGTTAGATTTAATTATGCCACGAATGGATGGATTAATGGTGATGGATTGTGTCAAACGAGATATGACCATGTCAAAACAGCCTGATTTTATCGTTATAACAGCAGTAGGACAAGAAAATATTACAGAAGATGCATTTAAAAGAGGGGCGAATTACTACATAATGAAACCTTTTAATAATCAAAGTATAATTAATAGAATCAAAAGTGTACGAAAATCTTATGAACCATTTAAAGAAGGACTCAGAACACCACAACAGGTACAAAATTTAGAAGAACAATTGGAAAAATATGTAACAACTATGTTACATGAAATAGGAATTCCAGCGCATATTAAAGGGTATCATTATTTGCGAGATGCGATTTTGATGGCAGTGGACGACATAGATGTATTAAATGCAATTACAAAAGTCTTATATCCGACAGTGGCTAAAAAAAATCAGACCACCGCAAGTAGAGTCGAACGAGCAATTCGACATGCGATTGAAGTTGCATGGAGTAGGGGGAAGTTAGATACAATCGATGAATTGTTCGGTTATACAATAAGTACAGGAAAAGGTAAACCAACAAATTCGGAATTTATTGCTTTGATAGCAGATACGATACGTTTGAAGTATAATAAGAAAAGATAAGCTTTTCAATAGTTAAAAAATAAAGTATAATAATGTGGAGGAATAATAATAAATAGTCACTATAAGATGAGTGGAGGATATTTTATGAAAAAGATATTATTTGTAGCTTCAGAAGCAGTTCCGTTTATTAAAACAGGAGGTTTAGCAGACGTAGTTGGAACCCTACCAAAGTATTATGACCATGAAAATTATGACGTTAGAGTAGTTCTGCCTAAATACACTTGCATGAAATCACAATATATGGACGTGTTAGAGTATAAAACACACTTTTATATGGAATTAGGATGGAGAAGCCAATATGTAGGAATACAAGAAACGCAGATAGATGGTGTGACATTCTATTTTGTGGATAATGAATTTTATTTCAAGGGATTTCAACCTTACGGAAATATTTACGAAGACATTGAGAAGTTTGCATTTTTTTCGAGAGCAGCATTAAGCATGTTACCAATTATTGATTTTAAACCTGACGTAATTCACTGCCACGATTGGCAATCTGGTTTAGTTCCAGTATTTTTGGATAACTTCCGATATGGCGGAGAGTTTTATCGAGATATTAAGACAGTGATGACAATACATAATTTGAAATTCCAAGGAACTTGGGATGCAAAAGTAGTACAAGATATTTCAGGGTTACCAGATTACTACTTTGTTCCAGATAAATTGACGACTTATGAAGATGCAAATTACTTAAAAGGTGGTATTGTATATTCAGATAAAGTTACAACTGTTAGTAATTCTTACGCAGAAGAAATTAAAACACCATTTTATGGAGAAAAACTTGATGGATTAATGTGCGCAAGAAGTAATGTCTTGACAGGAATTGTAAATGGGATAGATTATGAAGAGTTTGATCCTGCTGAAGATGATATGATTGCAAAAAGATTTACTATAGATACATTTAGAAAAGATAAGATAAAGAATAAAATGGCATTACAAGAAGAATTAGGACTTGTTCAGGACAAGCGTATCATGATGGTCGGAGTTGTATCGCGATTGACAGATCAAAAAGGTGTAGACTTGATAGCATATGTTTTAGATGAATTGTGCCAGGACAATATACAGTTTGTAGTATTAGGAACAGGTGAAGAAAAATATGAGAATATGTTTAGACATTATGCTTGGAAATATCCTGATAAATTCTCAGCGAATATCTATTATTCAGAAGCGATGTCTCATAAAATTTATGCATCCTGTGATGCATTCTTGATGCCTTCATTGTTTGAACCTTGTGGACTCAGTCAGTTAATGAGTTTACGCTATGGAACTTTACCGATTGTACGAGAAACAGGGGGGCTAAAAGATACAGTTGTACCTTATAACGAGTATACAAAAGAAGGTACAGGATTTAGCTTTATGAATTACAACGCACATGAAATGATGGCTACTATTCGATATGCAGAGCAAATATACTATGATAAGAAAAGAGAGTGGAATAAAATCGTAGAACAAGCGATGAAGGCAGACTTCTCGTGGAAACGCTCAGCTAAAGAATATGAGAAATTATACGAAAATTTATAAACCATAGTGTGATAAATGGAAAATCGTTGTAATATATGCAATAGGTATGATATAAAGGGTGTGTTAATACGCACTCTTTATTATTGTAAAATTGCAGTCCGCGATTATTATAATATAAAATGAAAAATCTTTACGTAGGAGGAATTATAATGAGAGGTTTGGAAACACCTGTAAAAGGCATAAGACGTCAAGTATTTGAAGAAGTGGTGAAAGTGGCTGATATGTCAGAATCTGATACATTGATAGAAGATATTGAAGCGATTCCGTACAACTTGATCAATGAGAATACAGAAAGATATAGAGAAAGTGTATATAGAAAAAGAGCGATAGTTAGAGAACACGTGAGACTAGCGATGGGTTTGAGTTTACGACCAGAAGATAAGCCAGTGCATTTAACAGCTGGAATTGAAGAGAGTAATATTTCTGCTAAATACTATGAGCCTCCTCTTATGCAAGTTATTCCATCAGCTTGTGCAGCATGCGAAGAAAAAGGGTATGAAGTGAGCAATATGTGTAAAGGGTGTACAGCCCATCCGTGTATGCAGGTCTGTCCTGTAAATGCAATAAGTTTTGATAAGTTTGGAAAATCTTGCATTGATCAACAAAAATGTATCAAATGTGGAAAATGTAAATCCGTATGTCCTTATGATGCAATTCAAAAGAAAGAACGACCATGTCAAAGAGCATGTGGAGTAAATGCAATTGAGTCTGATGAATTTGGCAGAGCCATTATTAATCAAGATAAATGCGTTTCTTGCGGGATGTGTATGGTTAGCTGTCCTTTTGGCGCCATATCAGATAAATCACAAATCTTCCAGTTGATAAGAGCACTCAAAGAAGGGAATGAGATTATTGCAGAAATTGCGCCTGCATTTGTTGGACAATTCGGTGATAATATTGGACCACGTAGTATAAAGAATGCACTACTGAAAGTTGGGTTTTCGGAAGTTTATGAAGTGGCACTAGGTGCAGATATCGGTGCGATTTCAGAAGCACATCATTATGTAGAAAAAGTCACTACAGGCGAATTACCATTTTTATTAACATCATGCTGTCCATCATGGTCTATGCTTACTAAGAAATATTTTCCAACTTTAGTAGATCAAGTATCAGAAGAGTTGACACCTATGGTTGCTACGGCACGTACAATTAAGATAGAACATCCGAACGCTCGTGTGGTATTTATAGGGCCATGCGCTGCGAAGAAATTAGAAGCGTCTAGAAGAACCGTTCGAAGTGATGTTGACTTTGTTATTACTTTTGAAGAGTTACAAGCTATTTTCAATGCGAAAAATATTAACTTAGAAGAATGTGAAGCAGATTCTTCATTTCATAATGCAACAGGTGCTGGAAGAGGATACGCAGTAGCAGGTGGAGTGGCAGGTGCTATTGAAGCATGTATTAAAGAATATTACCCAGGTACAGAAGTGCATATTGAACATGCCGAAGGATTAGCAGATTGTAAGAAAATGCTACAATTAGCAAAGGCTGGGAAATTAAACGGTTGTATGATTGAAGGTATGGGATGCCCAGGAGGGTGTGTAGCTGGTGCGGGAACCAATATTCCTATTCCAAAAGCACAAAAAGCATTGAAAACATTTGTGGCAAAATCATCTAAAAATCTACCTTCTAAGGAACTTGAGAAAATCGAATTAAAATAATTTGTCAAAGAACAGTTCTTGTGGTATCATAGTCAATACATGGATTCACCATATACAAGGAGGTATAACATGGAATTTTGGACAGAAGTTTTAACTACAATTATAACAGCAGTATTTATAGCCGCAGTCGCCTACGGAGGAGTTCTTTGTGGGAAAAATTTAAGAGTGCGTAAAAATGCCAAAATAGCACAAGAAAACAGCAAGACTGATGTGCAATAAGAATTGACTTATTATGATAATTAAGAGTAGGCATGTATTGTGCTTACTCTTTTTGTGAATTTAGGAGGATTAGGAATGAAGAAGTACGGAGTAAATGAATTAAGAATAATGTTTTTGGAGTTTTTCGAAAGTAAAAACCACCTTGCAGCTAAAAGTTTTTCTTTAGTACCACATAATGATAAGAGTTTACTATTAATTAACTCAGGAATGGCACCACTTAAGCCTTATTTTACAGGGCAAGAAATTCCACCGAATACTAGAATGACAACTTGTCAAAAATGTATTCGTACTGGAGATATTGAAAATGTAGGAAAGACAGCTCGTCATGGTACATTTTTTGAGATGCTAGGAAACTTTTCGTTCGGAGATTATTTCAAGCATGAAGCGATAGCATGGACATGGGAATTTTTAACGGAAGTAGTAGGGATTGATGCAGACAGATTATACCCTTCGGTATATGAAAATGATGATGAAGCGTTTGAGATATGGAATAAAGAAATAGGGATAGCACCAGAGAAAATTTTCCGTATGGGAAAAGAAGATAACTTCTGGGAGCATGGATCAGGACCTTGTGGACCTTGTTCTGAGGTGTATTATGATCGTGGCGAAAAATATGGGTGCGGCAGTCCAACTTGTACAGTAGGTTGTGATTGTGATCGCTACATGGAAGTTTGGAATAACGTTTTTACTCAATTTGATAGTGATGGAAAAGGAAACTACGAAGAATTAGAACAAAAAAATATTGATACAGGTATGGGTCTTGAAAGGTTAGCAGTTGTGGTTCAAGATGTTGATTCTATATTTGATGTAGATACAGTGAAACAGCTTCGTGAAGAAGTTTGTAAGTTGGCAGAAATTAATTATAAAGATAATGAGCAACAAGACATTTCGATTCGTGTTATTACAGACCATGTACGTTCGGTTAGTTTTATGATTTCGGACGGGATTATGCCGTCGAATGAAGGGCGTGGCTATGTGCTTCGCAGATTACTTAGAAGAGCATGTCGTCATGGACGTTTACTTAATATTAAAGGTGATTTTTTGGTGAAATTAGTAGGAACAGTAATCGAAGGATCAAAAGACGGTTATCCTGAATTAGAAGAGAAGAAAGAATTTATCTTCAATGTAATAGCTAAAGAAGAAGAACAATTTAATAAAACGATTGATCAAGGTCTAGGAATATTAGCTGATATGCAAACTAAAATGGCGAATCAATCCACAACAGTGTTGTCGGGTGATGACGCATTTAAGTTATATGATACTTATGGTTTTCCAATTGATTTAACGATAGAGATTTTAGAAGAAAATGGATGTAGTGTAGATCAAGAAGGATTTAAATCAGCGATGGATATTCAGAGAAAAACTGCTAGAGAAGCTCGTGGTGTAACAAACTACATGGGTGCAGATGCAACAGTATATGAATTGATTGACCCCTCAGTAACATCTGAATTTGTTGGATATGACTCTTTAGAGTTTACATCAAATATTACAGTTTTAACAAGTGAAACGGAGTTAGCAGATTGTTTAGCTGAAGGCGATAAAGGAACACTATTTGTTGATAAAACACCATATTATGCGACAAGTGGTGGACAAGCAGCTGATACAGGGGTTATTACGACATTAGAAGGAACGTTCCATGTAGAAGATACTATCAAATTATTAGGTGGTAAAATTGGGCATGTTGGATATGTTGCATCTGGAATGATTCGCGTGGGAACAGCAGCTACATTAACAGTAAATGTTGAAAAACGTGCATTGTCTGGAAGAAACCATAGTGCAACTCATTTGCTTCAAAAAGCATTGAGAATTGTATTAGGAAATCATGTAGAACAAGCTGGTTCGAATGTAAATGAAGATCGTTTACGTTTTGACTTCACACACTTCTCAGCAATGTCTGATGAAGAATTGAAAAAAGTAGAAGAAATAGTAAATGAACAAATTCAAGCTTCCCTACCAGTTGTAGTTGAATTGATGCCAATTGACGAAGCGAGAAAAACGGGTGCAGCAGCATTGTTTGGAGAAAAATATGGTGATGTGGTACGTGTAGTTACGATGGGTGAATATTCGAAAGAATTATGTGGTGGTACACATGTTGCGAATACTGGAACTATTACAGCATTTAAGATTATTTCAGAAGCAGGAGTAGCTGCCGGAGTTCGTAGGATAGAAGCATTAACATCGAAAGGGTTATTAGCTTATTATGATGAATTAGAGACTAAATTATCTAATGTAGCTAAATTAGTAAAATCTACACCTGATAAATTAGAGGATAAATTGACTAGCTTATTAGCAGAAGTGAAAGCACTACAGAGTGAGAATGAAAGTCTTAAGAGTAAAGCTGCACAAGAAGCAGTCGGAGACGTAATGAATCAAGTTGTAGAGGTTAATGGCGTGAAGTTATTAGCAACAAAAGTAACGGATGTAGATATGAATGGTCTTAGAGATTTAGGGGATTCCTTGAAAGATAAATTAGGCGATGGTGTAGTTGTTATTGCTTCTGTATCTGGAGATAAAGTGAATTTAATGGTTACAGTTACAGATGCAGCACAAAAAAAAGGTGCGCACGCAGGTAATTTAATCAAAGCGATTGCATCTCTTGTAGGTGGCGGTGGCGGTGGTCGCCCTAATATGGCTCAAGCAGGAGGTAAAAATCCAGCAGGAGTAGAGGCGGCTTTAGAAAAAGCAAAAGAAGTATTAAGTGAACAGGTAACAAAGTAGTCATAATAGATAATCGAGGTGAATCCTTTGGATACAAGAAGAAGTGTTTTTGTTAAAAATGAGCAGTTAGCCAATATTTATGTTGCAAAGTGCTTGTTGATTACTACCGGTATTGTATTACTTATTTGGTTTTTAAATATTATCAGGGTTTTTCTTACAGATTTAACCCTGGTAAATATTGTAATGCCAATAGGGATTATTTTCTTGGTGGTGCCAGCACTTTTAGTACTCCAGCTAAAGAAGAACGGATCTTGGGTGAAGTATCTTTGTTTGAGTTGCTTTGTTATGGGTATGGGCGTTTTATATATAGGATTGACATTTCAGGCGATTCTTGCATGGATTCCTCCGATTGCTCTATCACGTCATTATTATTCGAAAAAAGCGACAAATTTCACATTAGTTATTACTTTAATTATTATGCTTATAGCAACATATTTAGGAGCCATATTTGGGGTTCCTGATGGAAATATGTTTGGAGTTGTATGTACCTTTTCTAGCTTAAATGAACGCATAGAGTTTCTTTCATCTACATTAATTAATGGTCACTCAATTTATTATCGTGTTTTCGTTAATTTTTATATTCCGCGGGCATTTATTATATTTGTTGCGTATTTAGTTGCATTTGCATTATCAGAGAGGACCTACAAAATTTTAATGGAACAAGAAAATGATTTGTCCGAAAAGAAACGCATACGTGATGAACTTGCTATGGCAACGAATATTCAAGATTCGATGTTACCAAATGTATTTCCCGCATTTCCACATCGCAACGAATTTGATATATATGCAAAGATGACGCCGAGCAAAGAAGTTGGGGGAGACTTTTATGATTTCTTTTTAGTGGATGAAGACCACTTGGCAATTGTAATGGCCGATGTCTCAGGCAAGGGTGTTCCAGCAGCTTTATTTATGATGAGTGCAAAAATGATGATTAAAAATCTCGCAAAACCTAATAAATCGCCAGCAAAAATTTTGACTGAGACCAATAAACAACTTTGTGGAACCCATGAAGGGGATATGTTTGTCTCAGTTTGGCTTGGTATTTACGAGATTTCTAGTGGGAAATTAGCGGCTTGTAATGCAGGACATGAATATCCTATTTTAAAGCAAGGAGATGCACCATATTCCATCTTTAAGAATACGCATGACTTAGTTTTGGGAGGCATGGATGATATCATTTATAAGGATTACGAACTTCAATTTAATCCAGGTGACGTCTTATTCCTTTATACGGATGGAATACCGGAAGCTATAAATAAAGAGAAGCGTGCTTATGGTATTGAAAGATTGTTGGAGGTATTGAATTCTAATCGAGGAAATTCCTTGAAAATGATCTTAGAATCTGTTAATGCAGATGTGAAAATATTTGAAGGAGATACGCCGCAATTTGATGATATCACTATGTTAGCAGTCGAAATTCAAACGGTATAATAGAAAATAGGAGAGGGTGAGAGCATGGATTTTTTAGAGAAGAACGATATTGATACTACTCATTATGTTGTTAGTAGTCTTAAAGTGACGACATTATTTGGTGTTATGATATGGTTCCTGAATATCATAGGTGTTTTTACAATTCAACAAAGTATCATGAATACAACTATGTGTACTGGTCTTTGTATCATGTTGATACCTATTTTTGCGTTGAAGAAATTTAATGTTTCGGCACAAACTCTTAAATATATGTCAATTACTTGCTTGGTCCTAGGTATTACAATTATGAATTGTGGGATGACATATCAATCATTATTATCATGGTCAGTACCGATATTAATTGCTTCTCATTATTATTCGCCCAAAATCACGAAGATTATGTTTGTTAGCACGGCAATTCTAATGTTCATTGCTATGTATATAGGCTTGTTTTGGGGGACATGGGATAGTAATATGATGGCGTCTACTGATGTTGTTTATGGATTTCAAAACAGGTTAGAATTCCTCAAACTATCTGCTGCAAATGGCCGAAATACCATTGTTTATATTATATATATTTATTATCTGCCTCGTTTAATCATTATGTTTGGGTTTTATTTTTTGGATGTAAGTTTATCAAAACGAACACACAATTTATTACTGATGCAAGAAAAGGAATATTTGGAAAAAGAAAATCGTAACCAGGAACTGTCAGTGGCCACACATATTCAAAATTCAGCACTACCTAATGTTTTCCCTGCGTTTCCAGATAGAAGTGAATTTGAGATTTATGCAAGCATGGATCCAAGCAAAGAAGTGGGAGGGGATTTTTACGATTTCTTTCTAATAGATCATGATCATTTAGCGCTAATAATCGCAGATGTTTCAGGAAAAGGTGTTCCAGGAGCTATGTTTATGATGGCGACTAAAATTATGATAAAGAATTCGACATATCCCAATGCTTCTCCAGCAAAAGTATTGATGGATGTAAATAATCAATTGTGTGAAAATGATGATAGCGGTATGTTTGTAACGGTCTGGTTTGGCATATATGAAATATCAACAGGGAAAATTACAGCAAGCAATGCAGGCCATGAATACCCACTGTTTAAGGCAAAGGATAGACCATTTGAGGTGATAAAAGATACGCACGGACTCGTAATTGGCGCGATGGAAGATATAGTATATGAAGATTATGAGATGCAATTGGAGCAAGGAGATATCTTGTATGTATATACGGATGGTGTACTTGATGCTCTAAATTCTGCTTCTGATGAGTATGGAATGGAACGATTAATTAGCAATCTAAATGAGAAAGCCTATAAATCTTTAGAAGAAATGTTGAGTATTGTGAAAAAGGATGTAGATACTTTCGCAGATGGAGAGGATCAATTTGATGATATTACAATGTTAACAATACGTCGAAATTAATGAATTTATATAAATTACAAAAAAACTATTGACGAATTGTTAAATGATGTATATAATTCTATGTAGTGCAAAAATATACCCAAAAGTCGTATCTGCACAATATAGGGCTTTGAGGGGAGGTTAGGTGTGAGACTATGTCAAATGTAATCGTAAAAGAAAACGAAACGTTAGATAGTGCTTTACGCAGATTCAAAAGAAACTGTGCTAAGGCAGGAATTCAGCAAGAGATTCGCAAAAGAGAACATTACGAAAAACCAAGTGTTAAGCGTAAGAAAAAATCTGAAGCTGCTAGAAAACGTAAATATAACTAATATGTGCAAAAAAAATTAAAAAGCTTTCGCATTAACGATTTTAAATCGTGAAGCGAAGCTTTTTTTACATTAAATTATAGTGTCATAAATTTGAACGCAATATCGTATCCTATAAGAAAGATATTATGAGGAAATAAATGAGATTTGTTAGTAGTATTTTGAGTTGTTGCATTACGCTAATTATTGTACTGAATATCATACCAGTGGTAGACGTCTATGCGGAGGAAATAGAGGTGAGTGCAATCTCTGCTATTGTGATAGAAGCATCTACAGGAAGTGTTATTTATGAGAAAAATGCAGATGAACAATTAGCACCTGCAAGTGTTACAAAAGTAATGACGTTATTGTTGATATTCGAAGCTTTAGAAGAAGAAAAGATCTACTTGACTGATATCGTAACAGTTTCAGAATATGCCTCTTCAATGGGTGGCTCTCAGATTTATCTAGAAGCAGGAGAAGAGCAGACAGTTGAAACTATGATGAAATCTATTACTGTTGCTTCTGCAAACGATGCATGTGTAGCTATGGCAGAATTTGTAGAGGGAAGCGAAAACGAGTTCGTTGCGAAAATGAATGATAAGGCGCAGGAACTAGGCATGACAAATACAAATTTTGTGAACTGTAATGGGTTAGATGCAGAGGGACATGTGACAACTGCAAGAGATATAGCGACTATGTCCAATGAACTTATAATGAAGTATCCAGAAGTTGAAGAGTACACTATGATATGGATGGAAGATATTACACATGTAACAGCAAAAGGAAGTTCAATATTTGGACTTAGTAACACAAATAAGTTAATAAAAGAGTATGCTTACACTACTGGATTAAAGACTGGGTCCACAGATAATGCAAAGTTTTGTATTTCGGCAACGGCTAGAAAAGATGAAATAGATATGATAGCAGTAGTTATGGGAGCTCCTACATCGAATGATAGAACTTCAGATGCTATTGCTCTATTAGATTATGGATTTTCTAAATCTCAAAAGTATATAGATGAGGAACAGTTGATATATAATGACATTGTGATAAATAAAGGGATTAGAGATACAGTGGAGGGAATTGGCGAAGAAAAATTCGCATACATCGATACAAATGGTAATGATTTGAGCTTGATTGAAAAAGACGTGGAATATTTAGATGCAGAGCTGTTAACAGCACCAATTTTTGCGGGAGATACGGTAGGAAATGTTTATTATAGGCTTAATGGGGAGATAATCGGTTCCGTAGAACTAAAGGCCTTAGATAGCGTAGAAGCTATGAGCTTAAAGTATACATTATTTGAATTACTTCCAGAATTTTTATTATAAATAAAGGTAGATTAGGAGACAATAGATGAAATTGATTTTATATATACTAATACTGATAATCTTTGCTATTTTCATTTTTTTTCTTGAAAGCTATAGAGAGAGAAGAGGTTTTGAAGAGTCACACTATATTATCAAAAATAAAAAACTTGTAAATTTAAAAACTGATTTGAAAGTAGTGTTATTATCAGACCTCCATAATAAAGAATATGGAAACGATAATCAGAAGCTTATAGATGCAATACAGAACCTAAAACCCAATATTATTTTTCTGGCTGGCGATATGCTTATTGGTAAGACAGGGGAACCGACAGAGATTGCGTCAAAGTTAATCAAATCATTGACAGAGATTGCACCTATCTATTATGGGAATGGGAATCATGAGCAACGAATGAAAGATTTTCCTGAAAAATATCATGAAATATACCAAGAATATAAATCTGAATTGGTAGAAAAAGGTGTTGTATTTCTAGAGAACCAATCAACTGTTATTACCATTCAAGGACAAAAATTAAGAATTACAGGATATGAAATTCCACATGAATATTATAGGCATCGAAGTACTAAATTGCTTACAGTTTCCGAAATGCATGAAGCGATTGGGGAACAGATAGGTGAATACGAGATTTTATTAGCACATAATCCAGCTCATGCAAAAACTTACCAAAAATGGGGGGCTGATCTTGTCTTGTCAGGCCATCTGCATGGTGGGATTGTAAGAATTCCATTTCTTGGCGGCAGCATTAGTCCACAAATCCAATTGCTTCCGAAATATGCTGGCGGACATTATACGGAAAAGAATACAGATATTGTAGTAAGCCGAGGTTTGGGCGAACATACAATTAAAATAAGGTTTTTGAATAAACCAGAGCTTATAGTGCTACATATGAAAAAATATTGTGGTGATATGGAGAAGTAATCTGTGCGAAAAACTTGAATTTTCAGGAAGAAAAGTTTATAATTACCAAGGTTACGTAAATGATGACGAGGTAAAAAATGGGTATACCAGTAAAATTAGAAGTGTTTGAAGGACCATTGGATCTTTTGTTACACTTAATTGATAAAAATAAGATCGATATATATGATATTCCAATTGTTATTATCACGAATCAATATATGGAATATATTAAGGCGATGGAGAAACGCGATTTGAATATTATGAGCGAGTTTTTACTTATGGCAGCGACATTGTTAGATATTAAGTGTCGTATGTTATTGCCGAAAGAAATAGATGAAAATGGCGAGGAAGAAGATCCTAGAGAAGAACTAGTGGAACAGTTGTTGCAATACAAGATGTATAAATACATGTCGTTTGAATTACGGGACCGTGAATCATTAGGAGATGCTGTTTTATACAAAAAAGCAGATATACCAGATGAAGTTAAAGAATATGAAGCGCCAGTTGATTTGGAAAAGTTGTTACAAGGTGTAACGATGGAAGAACTAAATAAAGTGTTTCTAGATGTGATGAAACGCGTTAATGATAAGATAGATCCAGTCAGAAGTACTTTTGGGAAAATTGAAAAGGAAGAAGTGACATTATCGGAAAAATTAGAGTATGTACAAGAATTTGCACATTTACATAAGAAGTTTCGCTTTCGAGAACTGTTAGAGTTACAAAAAAGTAAGATGCATGTAGTAGTGGCATTCTTAGCGATTCTTGAAATGATGAAGTTAGGGGAAATTGAAGTAGTACAAGAGTCTACGTTTGATGAGATATGGATTACATCAGCAGTATAAACGATTCAATGTGCTAGGTGCAAAAAGATAAGAGAGGTATAAAGTGGAAATAGATAAAATGGAAAGCGCGGTCGAAGCGATTCTATTTGCAATGGGTGATTCGGTAGAGTTACAGCATATTGCTAGTGCAATAGGACACGACGACAAGACAACACGAAATATTATCCGGAACATGATGTCTAAATATAATGTGGAGAATAGGGGCGTTAAAATAATTGAATTAGAGAATTCATTCCAGATGTGTACCAAATCTGAAATGTATGAATATTTGATACGTATTGCAAAGCAACCTAAGAAACATATTTTGACAGATGTTATGATGGAGACTTTATCAATTGTTGCTTACAAACAGCCAGTTACAAAAATTGAAATTGAAAAAATACGTGGTGTAAAATCAGATCACGCTATTAATAAATTAGTAGAGTATGGACTTGTAGAAGAAATCGGAAGATTGAACGTGCCAGGAAGACCGATTATATTTGCTACTACTGAAGAGTTTTTAAAAAGATTTGGTATTCAATCAATAGATGAGCTACCAAGTATGAATCAAGATCAATTAGAAGAGTTTAAAACAGAAGCAGAAGAAGAGGTACAATTAAAACTAGACGTATAAGGAATATAGTGGTATATGAAAAAAATCGTATTATTGCTACTGGTTGTATTATGTCTTGAAATCGTGCAACCAATCAATACTTATGCAAATGAAGAAGCTTTAGAATTATACGCCCAATCAGCTGTCCTAATGGATGCAGATAGTGGGCGTATTTTATATTCTAAGAATGGGTATGAAGCAAAAGCAAATGCAAGTACAACAAAAATTTTAACTTGCATACTTGCATTAGAGTATGGAGAATTGGATCAAATTGTATCGGCTAGTGCAAGAGCTAAACAACAACCAGCTGTTCATATGGGGGTGTTAGAAGGCGAGCAATATGTATTAAAAGACTTATTATATGCATTGATGCTTGAATCTTACAATGACAGTGCTGTGATGATTGCAGAAGCAGTAAGTGGTTCGGTAGAAGAGTTTTCGTTACTTATGAATAACAAGGCGAATGAAATAGGGTGTGAAGATACTTACTTTATAACACCAAATGGATTAGATGATGAAAATGAGGTGAGTTTTCACCATACTACAGCTAATGATTTATCGTTGATTATGAGATATTGCATTATGATATCGGAATATAAAGAATTGTTTTTGGAAATAACTAGAACAAGTAGCTACACTTTTCAAAGTGTGGATGGTACAAGAAGTTTTACTTGTAGCAACCATAATAGCTTACTAACAATGATGGATGATGCGCTATCAGGCAAAACAGGATTTACAAATGATGCAGGTTATTGTTATGTAGGTGCAATAGAAAATGAAGGACGCACATTTATTATCGCATTATTGGGGTGCGGATGGCCGTACAATAGCTCATACAAGTGGAGTGATGCTTCACAGTTAGTTAATTATGCAAAAGAAAATTATTTTTATCAAACTATTTCATCTGACCAATATATTGGAAACGCTAGCATTTGTGTACCCGTTTTATATGGGAAAACGTTAGAAGATGAACAATTTACCAATTTGCAGATAGACTTTAGTGATGACTTAAACATATTACTAAGTGAAAAAGATGAAGTGAGCATTGTGTATCAATATCCAAATACAGTAGTAGCACCAATGGAGGAAAAAACGGTAGTTGGATATGTTAATTATTTATTAAATGGGCAATCGATTAAAATTGATACAATTTCAATAAATGAAGCGATTGAGCCATCAGATTTCAAATGGAGGATTTATAAAAAATTAACAAATACTTTCTTGCGGTGACGTGGTAATAAAATAAAAAGCGGGTAATATTGCACAAAAATAGACCATAGTTTAGTATAAAACACACAATTTAATATGCAAAACGTAAAAAACCAATTGGTATATATAAAATATAGTTAATTGTGTTGAATTGTGTATTTGCGATATGCTATACTTTCGGTGGATGTTATTAATATTTTCTTAAGAGAGGGAGATATTAGTAAAAAAAATATTTTATACGGAGGTATTTCTCATGGGAGAAACAGCAAGCAAAAAAAGACCTTTTGGATTCTATGTGTGCTCATTAGCTTTTACATTTGAGCGTTTTGCATTCTATGGAGCAAAATGGTTACTAGCAGTATTTGTAGTTGCATCAGTAGCAGATGGTGGATTAGGACTTGATCCAGCAGATGGAGCTAAGATTTCAGCAAACTTAGTTGCATTTACTTACATCGCACCAATTATTGGTGGTACAATTTCTGACAGATTCATCGGCGCGAAATATCTAGTTCCAGTAGGTATGATCTTTATGGGTCTAGGATATTTAGTTGGATGGCAAGCAGACAGTGTAGCAATGATTAACATTATGATCGCTCTTGTATCAATTGGTACTGGACTTTTTAAATGCCAAACAAACGCTATCACAGGTAGACTTTTCGAAGATCCACGTGATTTAGATGGTGCTTTCTCAATTCAATATTCATTTGTAAACTTTGGTTCATTCTTTGGAACAACTATTCTTGGAGTAGTTGCTGCAACAAGCGGATATTCAATTTGTTTCCTTATCTGTGCAATCTTAATGTTTGTTGATGCAGTTTGGTTCATCTGTGGATGGAAAGCTTTAGGAAAAACTGGTGCAAAACCTTTCAAAATTGATGAAAGAGTTGAAGCAAAAGCAGAAGTTGAAAACAAACCATTTACAACAATTGAGAAGAAAAGAATTGCAGCTATCGTATTAGTTTCTGCATTCTCTACAATCTTCTGGGTATTCTGGTACTTAGCATACATGCCTGTATACTATCACTGGGGTGATGGCGCAGCAAACTGGATGATCGGAAGTTTCGAAATTCCAACAGCTTGGTTCGATTCATTGAACGCATTCTGCTGTATTACAATGGGACCTGCACTTTCTATCGTATGGGGTAAATTAGCAGCTCGTCCACAAGGCGATTTAAGCATGTTCAAGAAAACTGCTTTAGGTATGTTATTACTTGGTGCTTCTTATGTAATCTTTGCATTAGCAGATATCATCAGAGGAGAAAACATGGCTTCTATCCTTTGGATCGTAGCATTTGGTGTTGTATTATCTCTTGGTGAAATGGTATTCTCACCACTTGGTAACTCATTTATTTCTAAATTCTCACCAGCTAGAGTATTATCTATTATGATGAGTGTTTGGGTATTTGCAGTATTTATTTCAGCTAAAACATATGGTTACTTATATGAATTCACATTGAAATTCGAATTCGCACATGCATACTTAGTAGTTGCAGCAATTGCAATCGCAGCAGGTATCGTATTGTGGTCACTTGACAAGAAACTTAATGCTCTTGTTGAAGACTAGATTTTCAATAATTTAATGACTTGTTCTCTAAGGTCTAAAATAAAAAGAAGGTGAGATATTCTCATCTTCTTTTTTTCTCTCTATTAATAAATAGGAAAATAGCATTTTTTATGGGTGTTTTTTTATACGTTTTTCTATTTTATCAATTAAAGCATACAAAAGTATAGCCATAATACATAACAATACGATAGACATTAATAACCAATCCATCTTAAATACTTGACTCGAATAAATAATAAGATATCCTAGTCCACTTCGAGCAGCGAGAAATTCACCTATTACTACCCCAACCAAGCAGAGCCCTATATTTACTTTCATGATACTTACTAAGGATGGAAGAGAGCTAGGTATAACTACTTTTGTGAGTGCCTGTATTTTGGAACCATGTAGTGTATATATTAATTTTATTTTTTCTTTATCGGTACTCTGAAAACTAGTATGGAGACTTATGATACTCCCAAATATAGCTACTGACATCCCAGCTACGATTATTGTGCGCTGATTTGCTCCTAACCATACAATGAGCAAGGGGGCTAGAGCAGATTTCGGTAAACTATTTAGTACTATGACTGTGGGTTCTAAAACATCTGAGATTATAGGAAAATACCATAATATTATAGCAAATAGCAGACTGCAGACAATTACTAATATAAAGCTTACAAGAACTTCAAATAAGGTGATAGCAATGTGGGGAAAGATAGAGTGGTCTTTTACCATAGATAAGAAACAGGTCATAATCTTACAAGGACTACTGAATATAAAAGAATCTATTAAATCTATTCTCGTTGTAAACTCCCATAATCCAATAAATAAAACCAAGAGTAAAACTCTTGAAATCTTAACAAAATAATAACGTTGCCTATCTTTACGTACGAACTGCTGTTGTTCAAGCGAGAGTGGTATCATCGTTATTAAGCTCCTTCCATATTGTATTGAAATATTCTTTGAACTCTGGCGAATCTCTTCGCTGTAAAGGTGTATCATGTGATAAATCGAAATCAAGTGCAAGTGTTTGCTTCACTGTTGCAGGTCGATTACTAAATATAATAATTCTGTCAGCTAAACTAATAGCTTCTCCAAGATCGTGTGTTACAAGCAATGCGGTTTTCTTTTCTTGTTTTATGATTTTTCCGATATCATCTCCGACGGTTAAACGAGTCTGGTAGTCTAATGCAGAAAAAGGTTCATCTAATAATAATAGTTCGGGTTCTAAAATAAGTGTTCTGATTAAAGCAGCGCGCTGTCGCATACCACCAGATAATTCTGAAGGTTTCGCTTCTGAAAAAGCACCTAAATTATATTGAACTAGAAGTTCCTTTGCTTTTTCTTTTGATTTTGTGGTTAAAGTATGTTGTACTTCTAGACCGAGTACTATATTATGATATATTGTTCTCCATTCAAATAGATGGTCTTCTTGGAGCATATAACCAATCGTAGTTTTACTGTTTCTAACACTTTTCCCATTGATTGAAATCCATCCATTTGATGGATCAATCAGACCAGATATTAATGATAATAATGTAGATTTACCACAACCAGATGGTCCAACAATTGCTACAAACTCACCTGGTTTTATTGAAAATGAGACATCTTGTAGCGCAAGTGTTTCTCCTTCTATACTGTGATAGGAAAAACAGACATCTTGAAACGTCAATAAATCACTCATAACTTATTCCTCCATAGTCTTATGGAATACTATATGTAGTATTTGAAATATTGTTACAAATCACAACATGACTTGACATAGAAACTCACTATACCTATAATGAGTGAGATAACTTGAGAGGAATAGTACTGATGAATAACCAAGTGAATTTAGAAAAATTAATAAAAAATATTCAACTAAATATAGAACAAGGAGAGCAAGTACCGAAATTATTATTACATAGTTGCTGTGCCCCTTGTAGTACTTATGTGCTTGAATATTTATCAGATTATTTTGAGATTATTGTATATTACTATAATCCGAATATTTTTCCGCAGGAAGAATATCAAAAAAGAGCAGAAGAACAGCAATATTTAATTCATAAAATGCAAGCAAAACATCCGATTACATGTATAGTTGGTGACTATGAAAGTGAATTGTTTTATGATATTGTTAAAGGGCTAGAAAATGAACCGGAATGTGGGATTAGATGTGATAAATGTTATGAATTACGTTTGCGAAAAACAAGAGATTTAGCAAACGTATTAGGAGTAGATTATTTCACAACAACACTGACGATTAGCCCACTAAAAAAAGCAGACAAGCTTAACGAAATCGGATTGCAGTTAGCAAAAGACTGTGATGTGAATTATCTTGTATCTGATTTCAAGAAAAAGAATGGATACAAGAGGTCTACTGAAATTTCAAAAGAATATCAATTATACCGTCAAGATTTTTGCGGATGTATTTATTCAAAACTAGAGCGAGACAAAAGAAAAAATGTATGGAGGAAAAATTAATGGCACAATTATGGGGTGGAAGATTTACGAAAGAAACAGATAAGTTGGTATATAACTTCAATGCGTCAATTTCATTTGATCAGAAATTTTATGAGCAAGATATTAAAGGAAGTATTGCACATGTGACAATGCTTGCGAAACAAGGAATATTGACTAAAGATGAAAAAGTTGTAATTATTGAAGGGTTAGAAGGCATATTAAGAGATGTTGATGCTGGAACATTGGAAATAACAGATGTATATGAAGATATACATAGTTTTGTAGAGGCGACATTAATTGATAGAATTGGAGAACCAGGGAAAAAATTACATACTGGAAGAAGCCGAAATGATCAGGTTGCGTTAGATATGAAACTTTATACAAGAGACGAGATAGAAGAATTGCAATTGCTTGTAAAAGAGATGTTGCAAGTACTTTGTTCTATAATGGAAGAGCACACTGAAACATTTATGCCAGGATTTACACATTTGCAAAAAGCACAGCCTATTACATTAGCGCATCATATAGGAGCATATTTTGAAATGTTTAAGCGCGATTACGAACGTTTGGTTGATATCAAAGAGCGTATGAATTATTGCCCATTAGGTTCGGGTGCACTTGCTGGGACGACCTATGATTTAGATAGAACTTATACTGCAGAATTACTGAAGTTTAAAGGACCTACTCTTAATAGCATGGATTCCGTTGCGGATCGTGATTATTTAATTGAATTATTGTCTGCATTGTCAACAATTATGATGCATTTGAGCCGATTTTCTGAAGAGGTAATTATTTGGAATTCGAATGAATATCAATTTGTTGATATTGATGATGCTTATAGCACGGGAAGTAGTATCATGCCACAAAAGAAAAATCCAGATATTGCGGAACTAGTAAGAGGAAAAACAGGACGTGTATATGGGGCTTTGATGTCACTACTTACTACAATGAAAGGAATTCCTCTCGCTTATAATAAAGATATGCAAGAAGATAAAGAATTTGTTTTTGATTCAATAGACACTGTGAAAGGTTGTCTAGCACTGTTTAGTGGTATGTTGCGTACAATTAATTTCAAAAAAGAACGCATGGAAGATAGTGCAAAAAATGGGTTTACAAATGCTACAGATGCAGCTGATTACTTAGTAAACCATGGTGTCCCATTCAGAGATGCTCACGGAATTGTTGGACAATTAGTATTATATTGTATTGAAAAGAATATTTCTTTAGATGATATGAAGTTAGACGAATATCAAACGATTTCACCAGTGTTTGACGAAGATATCTATTCAGCTATTAGCATGGAAACCTGTGTCAATAAACGTGTGACAATAGGTGCACCAGGTAAAGATGCAATGCTTACCGTAATTGATATTTATAAGAATTATTTGAAAGAATTATAAAAAAGCTTGATTTTTAAAAAGGTTTATTATAATATACTTCCTAGACATACAAATGTATTTGCGGCAAAGACGCAAGGGTGTTTGCAAGAGGTCTATAAACTATAAATTTAAAAGAGGTAAAGAGAATGAGTCAGAAATTAAAAGTAGGTATTTTAGGTGGAACTGGAATGGTAGGACAACGTTTTATTTCACTGTTAGATAATCACCCAATGTTTGAAGTAGTGGTAGTAGCAGCGAGTCCTCGTTCTGCGGGTAAAAGTTATGAAGAAGCGGTAGGGGAACGTTGGAAAATGTCAACACCTATGCCTGAAGCTGTAAAGAAATTGCTTGTAATGAATGTTAATGAAGTGGAAAAAGTAGCAGCGGACGTTGATTTTGTATTTAGTGCAGTAGATATGTCAAAAGAAGAAATTAAAAAAATTGAAGAAGAGTATGCAAAGACAGAAACTCCTGTAGTATCGAATAATAGTGCGCATAGATGGACACCAGATGTTCCTATGGTAGTACCTGAGATTAATGCAGAGCATTTCGAAGTTATTGCTTCTCAAAAAGAGCGTTTAGGAACAACTCGCGGATTTATTGCCGTAAAGCCAAACTGTTCGATTCAAAGTTATGCTCCATGTTTAGCAGCTTGGGCTGAATTTGAACCTACAGAAGTGATCGCAACTACATATCAAGCTATTTCAGGAGCTGGAAAAACATTTACTGAGTGGCCTGAAATGGTTGGGAATATCATTCCTTTTATAGGCGGTGAAGAAGAAAAAAGTGAATTAGAGCCACTTAGAGTATTAGGGAAAGTAGAAAACGGAGAAATAGTGAAAGCAGAGCTACCAAAGATTTCTTGCCAATGTATCCGCGTACCAGTTCTTGATGGACATACAGCAGCAGTGTTTATTCGTTTTAATAAAAAGCCGACAAAAGAACAGTTGATTGAAAAATTATTGTCGTTTAAAGGGGTTCCACAAGAACTTAATCTACCAAGTGCACCAAAACAATTCATCCAATATCTTGGAGAAGATAATAGACCACAGATTACAGAAGATGTTAATTATGAAAACGGAATGGGTGTATCAATAGGCCGATTGAGAGAAGACAGTGTGTATGATTTTAAATTCGTTGGCTTATCTCACAATACAGTAAGAGGTGCAGCAGGTGGAGCCGTGTTATGTGCAGAAACATTAGCAGCACAAGGTTATATTATGGCCAAATAAAATCGAAATAATAATCTTTATAATATTATATTGAATAACTAGAACATGTAAAATATTAGTAAAGGATAAAAAAAGTCTTGTTAAATACAGGACTTTTTTCTGTTTAAGTGGTAAACTGTATATGAAAAAAATTTCAATGAGTATGAGGTGTCGATAGTGAAGAAAAAATTATATGATTTTACACAAAACAGAGAAGTGTCTTGGTTGCGATTTAATCAAAGAGTGCTAGAAGAAGCAAAAGATGATGCATTGCCACTATTAGAACGAATGAAATTTGTATCTATATTCACCAGTAATTTGGATGAATTTTTTATGGTGCGCGTAGGAAGTTTATATGACATGTCTATGTTAGAAACGGACACAAGTGATCGCTGGTCAGGTATGAATGCCAAAGAGCAATTAGATAAAATTTACGAGACTGTTGCGCCCTTGTATAAAGAACGTGATGAAACATATACAACAATCAAGAAGTTATTAGTTCCTTATGGTATTTGTGGGCTCGATTTTTCGGATTTAGAAACGAAAGAAAAAAAACACATTCGAAAGTACTTTAAAGAACAAATAAAACCAATTTTATCACCACAGATTGTAGATGCGAATCATCCATTCCCTCATCTTTTAAATAAAGAGGTTTATGTAATTTGTACTTTAGAACAAAAAGGCAGTCAGATGATAGGATTGGTGCCAGTACCACAATTTATTTCAGACATACTTTATTTACCAGGAGAAGACATGAGATATATCCGTATGGAAAAAATTATTCTTGAGTATTTGGAGGATATCTTTGAATTGTATGAAGTATCTGGTAAAAACTATATTTGTGTGACTCGTAATGCTGATATTTCAGCAGATGATGAGGCACTAGACATCAATGAAGATTTTCGTTCTCGTATGAAAGTGGCACTACACAAGAGAAAAAGAATGGCAGTTGTTAGGTTGGAAATAGCAAAAGCATTATCACCACATATGGAGACATATTTGTGTGACAAATTCCATATCACAAAAACACAAATTTTCAAAACAAAAGTTCCCATGAAGTTATCCTATGTATTTGGTGTTACAGGGAAATTGAGCCCATCTTTAAAAAGAGCATTAACAGATGCACCTTTTTCTCCACAACCAGCAATGATGTGTCGAGATAAAGATGTGATGAAACAAGTGAAGAATAAAGATGTATTATTGTCGTATCCATATGAAAAGATGAGTCCATTCTTAAATTTAATTAAAGAAGCTTCCCAAGATCCTAGTGTGTTGACTATAAAAATTACGATTTACAGATTAGCATCAAAAGCTAGGTTAGTTGAATATTTATGTGCGGCTGCTGAAAATGGAAAAGAAGTCACTGTTCTAATTGAATTACGCGCACGATTTGATGAACAAAATAATATTGACTGGTCTGAGAGATTAGAAGAAGCTGGTTGCCGTATTATTTATGGTTTTGATGGTTACAAAGTCCATTCAAAACTTTGTTTGATTACTTATAGAGATAAGAATGAAATTAAGTATATTACTCAGGTGGGAACAGGAAATTATAACGAAAAAACAGCAACAATGTATACGGATGTTTCCCTTATGACTGCAAATCAAGAAATAGGCGCTGATGCTGCAGAATTTTTCAAAAACATGTCGATTGGAAACTTAGAAGGTAGTTACCGGAAATTAATAGTAGCTCCAGTTAGTTTAAAACAAAGAGTACTTCATTTAATGGATAGAGAAATTGAAAAAGGTACAAATGGACGTGTGATTATGAAAATGAATTCGGTTACAGACAAAGAGTTTATTTTGAAAATAGCAGAAGCATCTAAGACAGGTGTAAAAATCGATTTAATGGTACGTGGGATTTGTTGTATTCTTCCAGGTGTTGAGGGTAGCACAGATAATTTGCGAGTGACTAGTATTGTAGGTCGTTATTTAGAACATCCACGTATTTTCAGCTTTGGGAAGGGTGCAGAACAAGAAATTTATATTGGTTCAGCAGATATGATGACAAGAAATACAGAAAAACGTGTAGAGGTTGCTTGCCCTATCTTAGATGATGATATCAAAAACAGGTTGAACCGCATGTTAACACTTATGTTAAAAGATAATATTAAGGGTCGCATGATGATGAATGATGGTACGTATTGTAAAATACCAGTAGCACAAACAGCGGTGAATGCACAAGAAGCATTGATGCAAGAAGCAATGAACGCAGTACAAAAAGAAGTAGAAGAAGTAAAACTTAATTGGTTCCAAAGACTTTTCCTTAGAAAAAAATAATGATATAATTAGCTATCGTTTAATTATGAGAGGAGAATGTCTATGGAGAAATATGCATATGGTATGAATGAAGATGGGAAAGAAGGAACAGTATACATTCTAGAAAATCAGAACGGGATGAAAGTTGAACTATTAGATTTTGGGGCAACGATAGTAAAGATGGAAGTACCAGATAAAGGTGGTAATCCTATTGATGTTGTACTAGGTTATGACGATGTAGAGGGGTATGAAACAGGGACTGTCTTTTTAGGAGCACCAGTAGGAAGAAGTGCTAATCGCATAGGAAATGCTAGCTTTGAACTAAATGGTGTGACGTATTCATTGGCAGCAAATAATGAAAAAAACAACCTACACAGTGGTTTGGATTTTTATCACTTGCGATTCTGGGATGTAAAAGATGTATCGGAAAATAAGATTGTATTTACATTATTTAGCCCAGATGGGGATCAAGGATATCCTGGGAATGTTTCGATTGAAATTACATATACATTGACAGAAGAGAATGAACTCAAGATTGAGTATCATGCAGAGCCAGATGCAGACACAATTATCAATCTTACAAATCACAGCTACTTTAACTTAGATGGACATGCTTCTGGTTCAATTTTAGACCATAGCATACAGTTAGATTCGGATTTTTATACACAAGCCGATGCTGAATCTATCCCTACGGGGGATTTGATAGACGTTACTGGAACACCGATGGATTTTAGAACAGGTAGAGTAATCGGAAAAGACATAGACTCGACATACGAAGCAACACAATTAGCTGGCGGATATGACCATAACTGGGCATTAAAAACGAACGGTTCCTATGGTCTGATTGGAAGTTTGACTTCTGCAATATCTGGTATCAAGATGGAGGTGTATACTGATTTACCAGGCGTTCAAGTATATACAGGTAATTTCATTAATCAGGTACACGGAAAAAGTGGAGTTGTATATGCAAAGCGTGCAGGTGTATGTTTTGAGACACAGTATTTCCCAGATGCAATTCACCATCCGAGTTTTGAATCACCAGTAATAAAAGCAGGAAATAAATATCATACTGTTACTAGTTACAAGTTTATGGTATAATAAATAACTAGTAAAAAAGGAGAATTCAGGTTGCGTATATTAAAGTGTACGCAACCTATATTAATTTCAAATATGGGAAAATCAGTTTATATAGCAGAAAAACCGAGTGTAGCGCAAGAATTTGCAAAAGCACTACAATTAAAAACCAGACGTGGCGATGGATTTCTAGAATCAGAAGAAGCGATTATCACTTGGTGCGTCGGTCATTTAGTGACGATGAGTTATCCAGAGGTATACGATGAAAAACTAAAGAGATGGAGCCTTGATACATTGCCATTTCTTCCAGAAGAATTTAAATATGAAGTAATACCAAATGTATTAAAACAATTTAAAACCGTTAAAGGCATACTTACACGTGAAGATGTTGATACGATCTATGTATGTACTGACTCTGGGCGTGAAGGAGAATACATTTATAGGCTTGTGGAACAAGAAGCGCATGTTAGTGGTAAAGTACGGAAACGTGTATGGATTGATTCACAGACAGAGGATGAAATACTCCGTGGTATTAAAGAATCAAAGAATTTGGAAGAATACGATAATTTAAGTGCGTCGGCTTATTTACGTGCTAAAGAAGATTATTTAATGGGGATAAATTTTTCGAGATTGCTTTCTCTCAAATATGGAAATACGATTGCAACTTACTTGAATAAGAAATATTCTGTGGTTTCAGTTGGACGGGTAATGACATGTGTATTGGGCATGGTTGTTCGACGAGAGCGCGAAGTACGTGAATTTATAAAAACACCATTTTATAGAGTGCTCGTAACAGTAGGTGAATCTGATAAGCAATTCGAAGGTGAATGGAAGGCTGTAGAAGGGTCAAAATACTTTGAGTCGCCAGTATTATATAAAGAAAATGGGTTCCGTGAACGAATAAAGGCAGAAGAATTAATTGGGATTTGCAAAGAAATAACACCATATCAAGCTGTGATACAATCGGTGGAAAAGAAAAAGGAAAAGAAAAACCCACCACTATTATATAATCTTGCAGAACTTCAAAATGAATGTTCAAAACGCTTTAAAATCAGTCCAGATGAAACGCTACGTGTCGTTCAAGAACTATATGAAAAAAAATTAGTTACCTATCCTAGAACTGATGCAAGAGTATTGTCAACGGCAGTTGCAAAAGAGATTCATAAGAATTTAAATGGATTGTCAAAATATCCTATGGCAAGTGAATACTTGAATGATATTGTATCACTGGGAAGCCACAAAAAGATAGCATCAACACGTTATGTTAATGACAAACAAATTACAGATCATTATGCAATTATCCCTACAGGACAGGGGTTAAATGCAATCAACAGTCTTGCTCCATTATCTCTAAATATATACAATAGTATTGTGAAACGCTTTTTAGCCATTTTCTACCCAGCTGCGGTTTATCAAAAAGTGGGGATAGTCTCGAAAATAGGAAATGAATCTTTCTTTTCCAATTTTAAAGTATTAGAGAGTGAAGGGTATTTGAAAGTACTTGGAAATTCAACTACATCAGAAGAAAATTCAGAAGAGTCTAGTGGTGATCAAACCTTATTTCAGATGGTTCAGAGTTTAAGAAAAGGAATGACATTACCAATTAATTCACTAGATATAAAGGAAGGGGAAACGACACCGCCGAAACGATATAATTCAGGGTCAATTATCCTTGCTATGGAAAATGCTGGTCAATTAATAGAAGATGATGAACTACGAGCACAGATAAAAGGTAGTGGAATTGGCACAAGTGCTACTAGGGCAGAAATATTAAAAAAATTAATACATAATAAGTATATGCAATTAAATAAAAAGACTCAGATTATAACACCTACGCTGATGGGAGAGATGATCTATGATGTAGTATTTCACTCGATTAAATCACTTCTAAACCCTGAACTTACAGCAAGTTGGGAAAAAGGACTTACTTATGTGGCCGATGGAGAGATAACAGAAAAAGAATATATGGTGAAATTAGAAAACTTTATTCAAATACGTACACAAGGAGTATTGAATACGAATAATCAGTATTTATTAAAACAGTGTTTTGATAATGCATCACAATATTATAAGAAAAGAGGATAATTATGATAAAAGAATTAACTATTGCAGCATTATATGATATGGAAGAAACAATTGCAGGGAGAATTTTTGAAGGTGCTACATATCCATGGGAAGTGCTCCCTAAAATCGGAGCATTCATTATGGAAATCGGAGCAACATTATCTTTGGAGGAATATGAAAAACATGGAGAGAATATCTGGATTGCAAAAAGTGCAAAAGTTGCAACGACAGCATCTCTAAATGGACCTCTTATTATTTGTGGAGACGCAGAGGTGCGTCATTGTGCATTTATTCGTGGTAATGCAATAGTTGGAGAAGGCGCAGTAGTAGGAAATTCTACAGAACTAAAAAACGTGATTCTTTTTAATAAAGTACAAGTGCCTCACTACAATTATGTAGGTGACTCAATTTTAGGCTATAAAGCACACATGGGAGCTGGATCTATTACGTCCAATGTAAAATCAGATAAACTATTAACAACTATAAAAAAAGATGATGTAGTAATCGAAACAGGGCTAAAGAAATTTGGAGCTATGATAGGAGACAACGTAGAAGTAGGTTGCAATTCCGTTCTAAATCCAGCTACTGTTATTGGTAGAGAAGCAAATATTTATCCACTATCTATGGTGCGTGGCTATGTTCCAACAAAAAGTATTTATAAAAATCATGGAGAAATTGTTGCGAAATACTAGGATAAAATGTTAGAATGAAATTGTATAACAAGAAAATAGAAAAGAATAGGTAATAGCATAACAGATGCTAAGAGTAGGAGGTGCCTAATGATACAAGACGAATATGTACAATTTGAAATTGGTAAAACAAAACACATTGCACTAGTTGCACACGATGGAAAGAAAAAAGAATTAGTAGAATGGTGCGATAAAAACAAAGAGATACTGAAAGGTCATTTTCTTTGTGGAACAGGAACGACAGCGAGACTGATTGCAGAAAAGACAGGATTACCTGTAAAAGGATATAATAGCGGACCACTAGGTGGAGATCAACAAATCGGTGCAAAAATTGTAGAAGGACAGATTGATTTTATGATATTTATGTGGGATCCATTGGAAGCGCAACCACATGACCCAGACGTAAAAGCGTTGCTTAGAATCGCTGTGGTATATGATATTCCAATTGCTAATAATTTTGCTACAGCAGATTTTATGTTGCAATCAAAGTATATGGAAGAAACATATAATCGTAGAGTTGAAAACTTTACAAAGAAGGTACAAGATAGAGTTGAACAATTGAAGTAATAATTTAAATAAAGGAAAGTACCACACTTGTTGACGAATATTGAAAAGTGTGGTATTTTTATATACATATAGTTTAACGCTTTAAAGTGTTACACTTTAAAGCGTGTTAGTAAAAAGTTTCAAAATATAATGTTAGAGAGTAGAAACGTAAAGTGAGGAAAAGGATATGGTAGTGAAGGCATTGTTATTGATTTTATTTTTTGTTTCCATGATTTTAGTAGGTATTTATGCTAGAAAACATGCGAATTCAGTTGAAGGGTTTGTGTTAGGTGGCAGATCAGCAGGACCGTGGCTTACAGCATTTGCATATGGAACATCTTATTTTTCAGCGGTAGTATTTGTAGGGTATGCAGGACAGTTTGGATGGAAATATGGTATATCATCTACATGGATCGGGATTGGAAATGCATTAATAGGTAGTCTATTAGCTTGGGTTGTACTAGGTAGAAGAACTAGAGTTATGACACAACACTTAAACGCTAAGACGATGCCAGAATTTTTCGGAAAAAGATTTGAAAGTAAACAAATCAAAATAGTTGCTTCTATCATTGTATTTGTTTTCTTGATACCATACACTGCATCTGTATATAACGGACTTTCTAGATTGTTCGAAATGGCATTTAATGTTCCTTATACTGTTTGTGTACTTGCTATGGCATGTTTCACTGCGTTATACGTGATTTTAGGTGGGTATATGGCAACTGCTATCAATGATTTCATCCAAGGAATTATTATGCTAATCGGAATTATTGCAGTGATAGTATCGGTTCTAAATGGACAAGGCGGTTTTACAGAAGCTATAAAAACACTAGCTGAAATACCAAGTGAATCAGTAGCGACCTTAGGTCAACAAGGTGCATATACCTCATTTTTTGGTCCGGAGCCATTGAATCTATTGGGTGTAATTATTTTGACTTCTCTTGGTACGTGGGGCCTTCCACAAATGGTGGGAAAATTCTATGCTATTAAAGATGAGAAATCAATCAATACGGGGACTGTGATTTCTACTATCTTTGCGTTTATAGTAGCAGGTGGGTCATACTACCTTGGCGGATTTGGAAGACTATTTGATTCAGACGCAATACGCGATGCAAGTACAGGTTCCGTAGTATACGATGCAATTATTCCATCTATGCTCTCTACCCTTTCAGATGTGTTAATAGGAATTGTAGTTGTCCTCGTATTGTCAGCATCCATGTCGACATTATCATCACTAGTTCTTACATCTAGCTCAACTTTAACACTAGATTTATTAAAAGATAATATCCTGAAAAATTTGACTGAGAAAAAGCAAGTTTTTATTATGCGAATTTTAATCGTAGTATTTATTGTGATTTCGGTAGTAATTGCATTAAATCCAACTACATTTATTGCACAATTAATGGGGATTTCTTGGGGCGCTTTAGCTGGTTCATTCTTAGCGCCATTATTATACGGACTATATTGGAAGAAAACAACACGAATTGCCATTTGGGCAAGTTTCATATCAGGAGTAGGAATTACAGTGAGTAATATGTATCTTGGTTATTTTGAATCATCGATCAACGCAGGTGCTTTTGCAATGGTAATAGGTCTAGTGTTAGTTCCAGTGGTGAGTATTCTAACAAGCGTTTCACAACCGAAAGAAGTAGATACAGTATTTAGTTGTTTAGAAGAACAAGTAGTTGTAACAAAGAAAAATTCTTTAAATACTAAATAGATTATAACGAAAATGAATACAATATAAAAAAATAGAATTACTGCTTGTATTATTTATGTATGTATGGTAAAATTTTTACAATTTGTACAGGCAAAGCTTGCCGTGATATTAAGTTATATGTTTATTGATTCTTTTGAATTAATTGACAACAAGCGCGCCGAGGCGTACTTGATATTTTATAGAGGACTCCCAATTGTTTGAACAAAAAGGAGTCCTCTATTTTGAGGAAATACGACTTTGATGGTATAAAGAGGCAACAGTGTACAAGATTTTAATTGTGAAGGGACAAATGGTGAAGAAATGAAAGCATATCTGATTTTAGAAGACGGAACAGTATTTGTGGGAACAAGTATCGGTTCGAAACGTGAAATGATAAGTGAAATAGTATTTAATACTTCGATGACTGGTTACTTAGAGGTATTAACAGACCCTTCTTATGCGGGACAAGCAGTAGTAATGACATATCCGTTAATTGGTAACTACGGTATTTGTTACGAAGATATGGAATCGAATAAAGCATGGCCAGATGGCTATATTGTAAGAGAATTATCTAGATTGCCTAGTAACTTCAGATCAGAAGGTACGATTCAAGAATTTTTAGAAGCACAAGATATTCCTGGGATTTCAGGCGTTGACACACGTGCGTTAACTAAAATATTGAGAGAAAAAGGAACGATGAACGGTATGATTACAACAAATAGCGATTATGATCTTGAAGAGGTGATTGCTAGATTAAAAACATATGTTGTAGGAGATGTTGTATCTAAAGTTACATGTGAAGAAAAGTATGTGATACCAGGAGATGGATTCAAGGTAGCTCTTATGGATTTTGGCGCAAAGAAAAATATCGCACGTTCACTAAATGAAAGAGGTTGCGAAGTGACGATATATCCAGCACATACATCAGCACAAGAAATCATTGATTCAAATCCAGATGGTATTATGCTTTCTAATGGACCTGGAGATCCACAAACATGTGTGTCTATAATCGAAGAAGTGAAAAAATTGTATAATTCAGAAATTCCGATTTTTGCAATTTGTTTAGGTCATCAATTAATGGCATTGGCAAATGGAGCAGACACTCATAAATTAAAATATGGCCATAGAGGTGGAAACCATCCAGTAAAAGATTTTGAAACAAATCATGTATATATATCTTCGCAAAACCATGGTTATGTTGTGGATGTAGATAATTTAGATGAGACGGTTGCAGTACCAGCATTCGTAAATGTTAATGATAATACAAATGAAGGATTGAAATATACTGGTAAAAATATTTTTACAGTTCAATTTCATCCAGAAGCAAGTCCAGGACCTCAAGATTCAGCGTACTTGTTTGACAGATTTATTGAAATGATGGGAGGAGCGAAATAATGCCAAGAAATCCAGAGATTAAGAAAGTATTAGTATTAGGATCAGGTCCAATAGTAATTGGTCAAGCAGCAGAGTTTGACTATGCAGGAACACAAGCGTGTCGTTCGTTAAAAGAAGAGGGGATTGAAGTTGTATTACTTAATTCAAACCCTGCTACGATTATGACGGATAAAGATATTGCGGATAAAGTATATATTGAACCACTTACAGTAGAAGTAGTAGAACAATTAATTCTGAAAGAAAAACCAGATAGTGTATTACCTACACTAGGAGGGCAAGCTGGACTTAATCTAGCTATGGAATTAGATGAAAAAGGATTCTTTGAAAACAATAATGTGAAATTAATTGGGACTACGTCTGAAACAATTAAGAAAGCAGAAGATCGTTTAGAATTCAAAAGTACAATGGAGAAAATCAATGAACCTGTAGCTGCTTCTCTAGTAGTTGAAAATGTAGAAGACGGTGTTGTATTTGCAGCACAGATTGGTTACCCAGTAGTTCTTCGCCCAGCATACACACTTGGAGGTTCAGGTGGTGGTATTGCATATGATGTAGCACAATTAAGAGAAATTCTTGAAAATGGACTTCGCCTATCACGCGTGGGTCAAGTTCTTGTAGAGCGTTGCATCGCTGGTTGGAAAGAAATTGAATACGAAGTAATGAGAGATGGAAATGGAAACTGCATTACTGTTTGTAATATGGAAAATATTGACCCAGTTGGAGTACATACTGGTGATAGTATCGTAGTTGCGCCTTCACAAACGCTAGGTGATAAAGAATATCAGATGTTGCGTACTTCTGCACTTAATATCATTAGTGAGCTGAAAATTACAGGTGGATGTAATGTGCAATATGCTCTTCATCCAACAAGCTTTGAGTATTGTGTAATTGAAGTAAACCCTCGAGTTAGTAGATCTTCAGCACTAGCTTCAAAGGCGACAGGTTACCCAATTGCTAAAGTAGCGGCTAAGATTGCTTTAGGATATACATTAGATGAGATACTAAATACGATTACAGGTAAAACATATGCTAGTTTTGAGCCAATGCTAGATTATTGTGTCGTGAAAATGCCTCGTTTACCATTTGATAAATTCATTACAGCTAAAAGAAAATTAGGTACGCAAATGCAAGCTACTGGTGAAGTTATGAGTATATGTGATAACTTCGAAGGTGGATTGATGAAAGCTATCCGTTCACTTGAACAACATGTAGATTGTTTATTGTCTTATGACTATTCTGATATGACAAAAGTAGAAATTCTCAAAAAACTTGAAAGAGTAGATGATAGAAGAATTTGGTTGATTTCAGAAGCCATTAGAAAAGGAATTACATACGAAGAAATTCATGATATCACTAAAATTGACGTTTGGTTTATTGATAAGATAGCAATTCTTGTTGAAATGGAAGAACGATTAAAAACAGAAGAATTGACAGAAGAGCTATTAAAAGAAGCAAAACGTATTGAATTCCCAGATAATGTAATCGGTAGACTTACTGGCAAAACAGAACGCGAGATTCATGATATCCGTAAAGGATTTGGAATCGTTGCAGCTTATAAAATGGTTGATACATGTGCAGCAGAATTTGCAGCAGCGACACCATATTACTATTCTGTGTTCGGTAGTGAAAATGAAGTGGAAGAAACAAATCCTAAGAAAAAAGTATTGGTACTTGGGTCTGGTCCAATTCGTATAGGACAAGGTATTGAATTTGATTATTGCTCAGTACATTGTACTTGGGCATTTGAAAAAGCAGGTTACGAAACCATTATTGTAAATAATAATCCAGAGACAGTAAGTACTGACTTTGATATTGCAGACAAATTATATTTTGAACCATTAACTCCAGAAGATGTAGAAAGCATCGTAGATGTAGAAAAGCCTGATGGTGCAGTAGTTCAGTTTGGTGGACAAACAGCGATTAAATTAACAGAAGCTCTTTTAAAGATGGGAGTTCCAATTCTAGGTACTAAAGCAGAAGATGTTGATGCAGCAGAAGATAGAGAATTATTCGATAAAATCTTAGAAGACTGTAAAATCCCAAGACCTACTGGTGGTACTGTTTATACAGCCGAAGAAGCGAAAAAAGTAGCGAATGAACTAGGGTATCCTGTATTGGTTCGTCCTTCCTATGTATTAGGTGGTCAAGGAATGCAAATTGCAATCAATGATCATGATATTGATGAGTACATAGAAATCATCAACCGTATAGCACAAGATCACCCAATCTTAGTCGATAAATATTTAGTAGGAAAAGAAATTGAAGTAGATGCAGTGTGTGATGGAACTGATATTGTGATTCCTGGTGTCATGGAACACATTGAAAGAGCTGGTATTCACTCGGGTGACAGTATTTCAGTATACCCAGCACAAAGCATTTCGGAATTGGTAGTGGATAAAATCGTTGACTACACAGGGAGATTAGCAAGAGCACTTCATGTTATTGGTATGATTAATATTCAATTCATCGTATGTGGTGAAGATGTATATGTAATCGAAGTAAATCCAAGATCAAGCCGTACGGTTCCTTACATTAGCAAGGTGACAGGTATTCCAATTGTGCCACTTGCAACACAAGTTATCATTGGTCACAAATTAAAAGAGCTTGGTTATACACCAGGACTTCAAAAGAAAGCCGATTATATAGCAATTAAAATGCCTGTATTCTCATTTGAGAAGATTCGTGGTGCAGATATTAGCTTAGGACCAGAAATGAAATCTACAGGAGAATGTTTGGGTATTGCAACAACATTTGACGAAGCTCTTTATAAAGCATTTATTGGAGCTGGAATTAAATTACCTAAATATAAAAATATGATTATGACATTACGTGATGAAGATAAAGAAGAAGGAATCGAAGTTGCAAGAAGATTTGAAGCACTAGGATACAGAATCTTTGCTACACGTGGTACTGCAAAAGCGTTAAACGAAGCAGGAGTAAAAGCAATCAGAACAGGAAAATTAGAGCAAGAATCACCGAACTTAATGGACTTGATTTTAGGCCATGAAATCGACTTAGTAATTGATACACCACAACAAGGGGCAGAAAGAGCACGTGATGGATTTGTAATTCGTAGAAATGCTATCGAAACTGGTGTGAATGTACTTACTGCTATGGATACAGCACAAGCTCTGATTATGAGTCTTGAAAATACAGATATTAATCACTTGACACTAATTGATATTGCAACAGTGGAATAATCAATTTATTGTAGGAGGAACAGAGGATGACAAGAGTAGGGGAACGTAAAGTTGATGTTATAGAAAAAGCTCAAGGTGGAGAAGGCATTGTCAAGATTGAACATTTGATTACAGATGAGCAAAAGAAAACTGGATGCGGACTGTTTGCAGAAGTAACAATTGAAGTAGGCGCATTTTTAGGATGTCACACACATACAGGCAATACAGAGACTTACTATATTCAACAAGGATCTGGAATATATTATGATAATGATACTTCGTACGAAGTAAAAACAGGTGATGTATTGTTTTGTGAAGATGGTGGTTCTCATGGGCTTAGAAACACAGGAAATACAGAAATAAAATTCATAGCATTGATCCAAAAATAATAATGTGATTAAAAAGTGTAAATAAGAAGCGTAAATAAGAAGCGTAAATAAGAAGTAAAAGGGGCAAATTCATCAGAATTTGCCCCTTTTTGATTTGAATTAAATTCTTATACAATCAAGCAGTTTATCATTATCTGCAGGATTCATAAGACAAAATCTTATAAATTCACCATCTCCATGGAAGAAAGAATTGCAATTACGTATCATAAGACCTTCTCTAATACAACGTTCAAATACACCATTTGCCGTGTGACTTGGGTTTAATAGTTGTACCAATATAAAGTTTGCTTGCGTTGGGAAAACTTTATATTCCTTAGTATTCTCAAAATATCTATAACATTTTTCACGCTCTTTTGAAATCAGAGTACGTGTAGTTTCAATATATTCAGTATCCGTAAATAATAGTTCTCCTGCAAACTCTGCAATACTATTTAATGACCATGGGTTTTGATGTTTTTTCAAGTATGAAAGCAGTGATGTATTGCTAGTTATTCCATACCCCATGCGTAGTCCAGGCGCTGCAAAAAATTTTGATATCCCACGTAGAACCATCAGGTTTTCATATTCTCGACATAAGGGGATAGCACTATAGTGATTTATTTCACTTGCAAATTCAATATAGGTTTCATCAATCATTACAAAAATATTATTTGAATCACAGTATTTCAGCAAAGAATCAAGTTGACTCGTCGTAAGAGCGGACCCCGTGGGATTATTCGGATTACATAAAATTAAGAAATCAAACCCATTAGATAGTGTTTCGAATAATAACGTCTCATCAAGCTTGAAATTATTAGAAGCAGTCAACCGAAATTCTTCTAAAGAACAACCGACTAAATCTAGTTCTTTTTCATATTCTGAATATGTAGGACCTAATAATAGGGCTTTTTTTGCTTTTATATTAGAAATAAGTAATGAAATTAACTCGGTAGATCCATTACCTACTATGATATGTTCAATATCAGCGCCACAATAGTTACTTATTATGTGACGTAACTTAACGTAATCGCGATCAGGATATTGAGACATTATGTCTAGGTTAGCTGCTAGTCCCTTTTTTAAAGTGTCTGAAATCCCCAGCGGATTGACATTTGCTGCGAAATTTATAATATTTGTTTGTGGTATATTATATAATTTTGAAATTTTTTCTAAGTCACTTCCGTGAAATGTGTTGTTATTGTTCATGTACCTCTCCTAATAGAATTATTCTTACCTATCATTACATGTTGCCATAATGCATCGAATAATGATATAATTCATTATAACTCGATTATTTTAAAAATCAATAAAAACAAAAAGAAGGTGTAAGATTGAAAGAAAAAATCAAACGTTTTTCAAAAGGGGATTTTCAAATAAATAAACCTAATATTATATTTCCAGAGAGTAATCTTACACTTAAGATTGGTGAAGGCGAGATATATAATGGGAGTTTTCTGATAGAGAATCAATTAGATGGAGATATCCGTGGCTTGGTGTATCCATCTTCTTTTCGTATGCAATGTAAAGAACAAGGGTTTGAAGGAAGTCCTGTATTAATTCATTTTCAGTATGATGGAAGAGGATTAAAGCCTGGACACGTGGAACGTGGTATTTTTACGATTGTATGTAACGGTGGAGAGTTTGAAATAGGTTTCTCAGCAATTATCGAAAAACCGTATATTATGTCTAGTCAAGGGAAAATACAGGACTTAAGAGGATTTAAAAAATTAGCATATCAATATCCAGATGAAGCTAAGAAAATTTTTAAGTCTCGTGATTTTTATGAAATCATTAAATATGAACAACCTAAAATTAAAAATTTATATGATCATATGCGTAAATGGAATCTAAATGAATTGGGATTAGAAGAATTCCTAGTGGGAATCAAGCAAAAAGAAAAAATATTCTTAAGTTTAGATTCAAAGGAACGTCTATATAAAAATATTGATAGTATTCAAAATGATGTTTTAGAAATCAGTAAGAATACTTGGGGGTATTTAGAAATTAAAGTTACAACAGATAGTGACTTTATCGAAACTGCTGTAGAATGGTTATCTACAAATGATTTTGTAGGAATGAAATACAATTTAATATACACAATAAAACATAGTCAATTACATGCCGGTAGAAATTTTGGTCATATTATCATTGAAACAGCTTTTGAAAAGCTAGTTTACTTGATTGAAGTAGATAATTCAATTGGCGATTTTGAAGACAAAAGAAAAGCTGACTATTTGGCAGCACACATTCTAAAGAGTGTACTACGCTTAGAGAGTGGCGTGATTAATAAAGAAAACTGGATACATAAGGTATTGAAGCTTATTAGTGAATTACAATTACTTGAGCCAGCTAATGAAGAATATAAATTATATCAGGCACATGCTTATGTATTAGTTGGTGAATATGAAGAGGCACACTGGATATTAGAGACATATAGTTACAGTAAGTTTTCGGTGGGAAGAAATGTTGAATTAGATGCATATTACCTATTTTTGTCAGCTCTTCAAAGACGAGAATTGAGTTATACGAAGAAGATAGTAGAAGAATTACAGAGAGCGTATTTGAAAAATCCAAAGTCATGGAAAATCTTGTGCATGCTTACACAGGTAGATTCTTATTATAATGATTATTTTGAACGAAAACATGCGTTAGAGAATCAATACAATTTAGGTGCAAATCATTTGATGTTTTATTTGGAAAGTTATAAATGTTTTAGTGTTAAGTCTACAAATCTCAAGAAATTGGGAGGATTTGAAATTCAAATACTTCGTTTTTCAATAAAATATAAGCTCTTATCCAACGAACTGGCTCTTTACATGGCGAATCTTGCAACCCAACAAAAATTTTTCGACAAAAGAATTCTAGTCTTGCTGGAAAATGCCTATGATTTATATCCGGATCCAATGATACTCACAGCAATTTGTACGATGTTGATTAAAGGGAATGAATCCAGTAGTCGCTATTTTAAATGGTATAAAAAAGCGGTAGAAGAAGACATTAAAATCGCGAAATTATTTGAGTATTTTATGGAAAGTATTCCTGTCAACTATGAAGATGAATTACCGCGTACCATATTGCTATATTTTGCTCATGGAAATAACCTGAATCAAGATAAGGCGGCTCTATTGTATGCCAATATTATTTTGTATGAAAAAGAAAATAGTGTACTGTACAAATGTTATTATGATTCAATTAAGATATTTATACTTCAACAATTGGAGCTTAGACGTATCAACCATAATTTGCGTATTCTTTATCGTAGTTTTATTTCTGAAAATGAGATGAACATAGAGAAAATCAAAGCGATTTATGATATTTGTCACACGTATTTAGTTACTACAAAAGTACCGAATATAAGATATGCACTTGTGATAGCAAATGATGGAGGGATTTATCAAAAAGTTCCTTATACGGAACAAGGAGCATATATTGTATTAGATTCAAAAGAAGAACTGTTGGTATGGGAAGCTATTGATGGAACACACTATGTGGGCTCAGTGAAATATAAAACTGAACGCGCTTTTCATGAAACAAAGTACATTGAAATGTGTAAACAGAGGATGAATATTTCTGATATAGATGAAGTGATCTCAGAGAATATTCCACTTACTATGAATACACTTCGTCAATATGGTCTAAATCACTTCGACGCAAGCAAAGTTCTTCTTATGTGTTCAAAAGAAATTCGTACCGAAAATCTTGAGGAAGAGGATTTCTTGACGTATGTTTTATTTGAATTATTTAAAAAAGAAGAATATGATAAAGTTACTCTAGAGTACTTAACTAATTTTTACTGTGGATCAACACGAAATATGAAAGAAATTTGGTTTGCAGCAAAAGATTATGAGGTAGATACAAGTAAATTGGCAGAAAGAATTATATCGCAGATGTTATTCTCAGAAGTAATTGTAGGCGAAGATGAAATTTTTGTCGATTATTATCTAAATGGTGCTTACTTTAGATTAGAAGAAGCATATATTGCTTATGTTTCAAGAGAACATGTGTCTAAAAACAAAGTATTATCTCCTGAAATCGTTGAAATTATTATGAATGAGCTTCATAGAAAATCAGAATTACCTGATATAGTAAAAATTGCAATGTTAAAATATTTTTCTGTAAATCAGTATGATGCAGAAAACGAAAATATACTGAAGCATTGCATGCAAGAATTATGTGAAAAACAAATATATTTTGATTTTTATATGAAGTATGCTGAAGACTGGTTAAGAGAAGTTCAATTATGGGACAAAACATTGATTACGTATACTTCAAAAATGGGTGGTAAGGTTAAATTAATATATCAATTACAAACAAAAGGTTCAGATTCTGTAGAATACGAATCTGAAGTACTAATCCCTACATTTGAATCAATTTATGTGAAAAAATTCTTGGTTTTCAAAGATGAAGTATTACGTTATTATTTTAAAGAAACGCTTGACGATAATGAAATAAAAGGGGAAAAGAAAATATATCATATCGATTCAACACACGAATTGATGGGGAAATTTGGAAGATTGAATGATATTATTAGTAATCCTGAAAAAAGAACAGAATTAATGAGGGAATATGCATTAGAGGAAGCGTTAGCAGGAAAAATGTTTAGTCCATATGAATAAAGGAGGAAGTAGAGTGCAAGAGGGTATGATTATAGGATATGATATTAGTGATACTTCATGTCAAATTAGTTTTTATAATAATGAACTAGGAGAGCCTGAGACATTCGAAGCTTCGCCAGAGAGTTTTCAAATTCCGATGGTAATAGGGAAAAGAAACAATACATGGGCAATAGGGATTGATGCGAAGAGATTAGAAATTTTACATGAAGGTAAATTAACAAATGAATTAATCAGAAGAAGTATAGCACGAGAAAAAGTAATACTTGAAAACAAGTCTTACGATGCAATTATGCTATTGTCTAGATTTGTGAAGATGTCATTAGATCGTTTTGAAAACATTGCAGCTATAGTATTTACAGTTCCCATACTTAATGAAGATATTGCATTAGTATTAAAAGGCGTTGCCTCTCATATGGGGATTTCTAAAGAGAATATATATGTGCAAGATTATCGTGAAAGTTTCTGTAACTACATGCTAAATCAACCCAAAGAATTATGGCAATATGAAGCTGCATTGTTTTATTGTGATAAAAAGCAAGTTCGAGCATGCATGTTACGCAGAATAGAATCTGAAAAAATGTACAACACAGTTTTTATTACGGTCGATGATATTGCATTTGCTAGCCAAGAAGAGTTAGATATAATTTATCCAATACTTCACGGAGAAAAGGCAGTAGAAGCGGATGCTAGATTTAAATTGTTTGTAGAGCACGTATTTGATCAACGCATGGTATCGTCAGTTTATTTGACAGGGGAAGGGTTTGACAACCATTGGTATCCAAATTCATTAAAGGTACTTTGCAATGGCAGAAGAGCTTTCATGGGGAATAATTTATATAGCAAAGGTGCATGTTACAGCGCATACCAAAGATACACACATACAAGTGAAGATTATGTTTATATAGATGAAAATAAACTGACAGAATCTGTCACAATGAAAATACGAGATGGAAATGAAGAACATTGGTTTCCACTAATTTCTTGGGGAACGCACCCTTATGAATGTGATAAGCAATTTGAAATATTATTAGAAGATACAGAAGATATTGAATTACATGTTGAATCACTCTATAAAGGAAAGATGGCAGTGCATCAAGTGTCCTTAGAAGGTGTTCCTGAGAGAGAATCGTATTCGCTACGCTTACTAGTAGATATTATGTCGATAGACTCTTACTCTTATAGAATAGCATTTAAAGATATTGGGTTCGGCGAGTTTTTTCAATCTACTGATTATGAAACGGAATTAACAATAGAGTTAGGAGGAATTTATGGGGAGCATAATTCTTTGTCATAGGACAAAAGCAAGAAATCCTTATGAGATTACAAGGGTACACAAAAAGATATACACATTAGAAGAATTGTGTTACTACCTAACTCATAATTTATACTTAATAGATAATACAATCATGAACGAACAGTTTTGTGGATGGTTAAAAAATGAATTGGATCTGAACGATTTAGCGGATGAATTAAAAGATGCATTGCTTGATCATTGTGGGCGCGAACAATTCGTATGTTTGATCCTGCGTCATTCTAATATATATAACTTAAGTGAGCTTCGTTACATTGAAGAAGTACTAGCGAAAATAAAGGATCAAAAAGTTGTAGAACGAAATAAAAATAAAGCGGACAACCTTCTGGAAAATGGAGAAGTTGAAGAGGCCATTCTTGTATATCAAGCAATATTACGAGAAGAACGCGATACTACAGTTAGTGAACAATTTTATGGGAAAGTCTATGCATGCCTAGGTGCTGCTTTCGGGAGAGCATTTTTATATCAAGAATCGATGGACATGTATGATAAAGCATTCCAAATATGTAATGACCCTATATTAGTAAAAAGCTACTTGTATGCAGCTAGTAAAGCAATGAATGATACCGACTACAAATTGTTTTTAGCAAAAAGCCAAGTGTTCGAAGAATTGAATGAGATTATTACAAAAGAAATTGAACATGTAAAAACGACATTGCATTTCAAACCATCACAAGAAGTTTTAGAGAAATGGAAAACTAATTATCGATTAGGAAATATGAGCTAATAATTAATTTTTTTAGACAAACACTTATTTTGTTTTGTGTTGTTGACATAGTAAAACAAGTGTGCTATCATACTCAATAGTTTAGCGTGGTAAAGCAATCAATTATTAAAGCGTTAACAGAGGAGGATATTATGAAAAAAAGATTATTATGTGCAATGGCAGCTACATTAGTAGCAACTGCTTTAGTAGTAGGGTGTGGTTCATCAACAGAAGAAACAACATCAGAAGTTACTACAGAAATTACAGAAGAAGCGGTAGCTGAAGAAATAGCAGAAGAAGTAGCAGACGATACTACAACAGAAAGTAGAACATTGATTGTAGGATTTGATGCAGAATACCCACCATATGGATATATGGATGATAATGGGGAATATACAGGTTTTGATATTGAAATGGCAAAACTTGTTTGTGAATCTTTAGGATGGGAATTTGTTGCAAAACCAATTGATTGGGACTCTAAAGATATGGAACTAGAATCTGGTACTATTGACTGTATCTGGAATGGATTTTCTTTGACACCAGAAAGAGAAGATATGTACACTTGGTCAGCACCTTATGTGGATAATTCACAAGTAATTGTAGTTGCTGCAGACTCTGGAATCGAAAGCCTTGCAGATTTAGCAGGAGTAAATGTAATTGTTCAGGCTGGTTCATCAGCATTAGAAGCATTAAATAGTGATGATTGCGCTGACTTGACAGCTACTTTTGGAAGCCTAATTGAAATCGCAGATTATAACTCAGCATTTATGAATCTTGAAGCTGGTGCAGCAGATGCGGTAGCAGTTGATATCGGTGTAGCAGAGTATCAAGTAGCAGCAAGAGAAGAGGGCGCGTATGTTATTCTTGACGAAGCATTCTATTCTGAGCCATATGCAATAGGTTATAGATTAGAAGATACAGAATTAAGAGATATCGTAGATGCAGAAATTATGAAATTTGTACAAGATGGTACTTACGAAGCATTAGCAGTTGAATTTGGAATTGATACTGCAATGTTAGCGTTATTAGATTAATACAAATAATAATACGAAGCAAAATTAATAAAGAACAGTTCAGAGCGATATGAAAATATCGCTCTATTTCACTGAAACAACAAATACAACAGGAAGTAATAAATAGAAGAGGGACGTAATCATGGAGTTTTCATTAATGTTAAGTAAATTATCTTCGGGTATGTTAATATCAATATTGATATTTAGTTGTACACTCGTATCATCGTTAACACTTGGATTTATAGTTTGTTTTGGACGAATGTCGAAGAATCCATTTATAAAGACGATTACCAGTGTATATATATCAATTATGCGAGGAACACCACTGATGCTACAATTAATGGTAGTGTATTACGGTCCTTACTTCATATTTGGTGTGAAAATCACAGATTCTTATCGTATGATTGCAGTATTACTAGGTTTTGCTATCAATTATGCAGCTTACTTTGGCGAAATTTATAGAGGTGGAATAGAATCGATGCCCGTCGGTCAATATGAAGCCGCAAAATTATTAGGATACAATAAAGTACAGACATTCTTTCGCATTATTTTACCTCAGGTAATAAAGAGAATATTACCATCCGTGACCAATGAAGTTATGACATTGATTAAAGATACTTCCTTGGCTATGGTGCTATCCGTACTAGAAATGTTTTCAATAGCAAAACAAATTGCTAGTTCACAGACAACGATGCTACCATTTGTTATAGCAGCTATATTTTATTATTTATTCAATCTCATAGTAGCTATTGTTATGGAAATGGTTGAAAAAAAGATGAGTTACTACAAATAGAAAGGAGATATCATGAGCTTATTAGAAATAAAAAATATCAAAAAAAGATTTGGTGATTTAGAAGTGCTAAAAGGTATCTCTTTGACCGTAGAACAAGGACAAGTACTCGGAATTATTGGACCTTCAGGATCTGGAAAATCCACATTGTTACGATGTGCAACAAAGTTAGAAACAAAAGATGAGGGCGAAATCAATTACAATGGAACATTTGGATTGGTATTTCAAAACTTCAATCTCTTTCCACATTATTCTGTAATGAAAAATATTACGGATGCACCAATTAAAGTTCAAAAACGTAATAAAGAAGAAGTGTTTGAACATGCAAGAAATTTACTTAAGAAAATGGGATTAGAGGATAAAGAAAATGCTTATCCATATCAATTATCTGGTGGTCAACAGCAACGTGTTTCTATTGCGAGAGCTTTAGCTATGAATCCAGATATATTATTTTTTGATGAACCTACCTCTGCTTTGGATCCAGAACTTACAGGAGAAATTTTAAAGGTTATACGCGATTTGGCTGCAGAAAAAATGACGATGGTAATTGTAACTCACGAAATGAATTTTGCTAAAAATGTAGCAGATTATATTATATTTATGGATCAAGGTATTATAGCTGAGGAAGGTCCATCTGATGAATTCTTCGAATCATCGAATGAAAGATTAAAAGAATTCTTAGGGAAATTCTAACAAACTTATAAATGCTCATTATTATATTAGCGCAACTTATCAAAGCGTGTAATATTAATAATGAGCATTTAATAATATCCGCATCTAGAAATATTGCAATTGTACTTCTCTTGTATTATACTTTCAATGTAAACAGAAGTTTATTTTAAAATTAGAAAAGGATTGGTGTACACAAATGGAGAAATTAGAACAATTATACGAAGGTAAAGCAAAGAAAGTTTTCAAAACAGAAGACCCTAACTTAGTAATTGTGGATTATAAAGACGATGCAACAGCATTCAACGGAGAGAAAAAAGGAACGATCGTAGGAAAAGGTGTCGTTAATAACCGTATGACAAACCATGTATTCCAATTATTAGAAAAAGCTGGAGTACCTACACACTTTGTTGAAGAAATCAGTGATAGAGAGACGATTGTTAAGAAAGTTTCTATCGTTCCACTAGAAGTAATCGTGAGAAATGTTGCAGCTGGAAGCTTTTCTAAAAGAATGGGTGTAGAAGAAGGAACAGCACTTCTTTGTCCTATTTTAGAATTTAGTTATAAAGAAGATGCGTTAGGTGATCCATTTATTAATGATGATTATGCATTAGCATTGGGATTTGCAACGCAAGAAGAAATAGATGTTATTAAAGGTTATACTAGAAAAGTAAATGAAGTAATGAAAGCATATTTCTTGGAAATGGACATGAAACTAATCGACTTTAAAATCGAATTTGGTAAAGATGCAGAAGGAACTATTATTTTAGCAGATGAAATCTCACCTGATACATGCAGACTATGGGATGTTCATACAAATGAAAAATTAGATAAAGATCGTTTCCGTCGCGATATGGGAAATGTAGAAGATGCATACAAAGAAGTATTTAGCAGATTAGGAATTAAATAATTTTAGAAATTATATTTTAGAAAAATGTGAAGTAATAGGAGAATTAGAATGTACGATAAATATCAAAGTCCTTTATCAGAAAGATATGCAAGTAAAGAAATGCAATATATTTTTTCGCCAGATATGAAATTTAGAACATGGAGAAAATTATGGGTTGCTTTAGCGGAAACAGAAAAAGAATTAGGACTCAATATTACAGAAGAGCAAGTTGCGGAGTTAAAGGCAAATGTTGATAATATTAATTATGAAGTCGCAATTGCAAGAGAAAAAGTTGTAAGACATGATGTTATGGCACATGTTTATGCATATGGGGAACAATGCCCAGCAGCCAAAGGAATTATTCACTTAGGGGCAACCTCTTGTTATGTTGGTGACAATACAGATATGATCGTAATGCGAGAAGCACTTCAGTTAGTTCATAAAAAGTTAGTGAATGTAATTGATGAATTAGCAAAGTTTGCTGATAAATACAAAGAACAACCAACATTAGGATTTACACACTTTCAACCTGCACAACCAACTACAGTTGGGAAACGGGCAACGCTTTGGATGCAAGAGTTTTTATTGGATCTTGAGGACTTAGAATATGTAATGGGTAGCCTTAAACTGTTGGGCTCAAAAGGAACTACTGGAACGCAGGCTAGTTTTCTAGAACTTTTTAATGGTGATCATGCAACTATAGATAAAATTGATCCTATGATTGCTAAAAAAATGGGGTTTGATGACTGTTATCCGGTATCAGGCCAAACATACTCACGTAAGGTAGATACAAGAGTTGTAAATATACTTGCTGGAATTGCGGCTAGTGCACATAAATTTTCGAATGACATTCGTTTGTTACAACATTTAAAAGAAGTAGAAGAACCATTTGAAAAATCGCAAATTGGATCCTCTGCTATGGCATACAAAAGAAACCCAATGAGAAGTGAACGTATAGCATCTCTATCAAGATATGTTATGGTAGATACATTGAATCCACAAATCACTTCTGCAACTCAATGGTTCGAAAGAACTTTAGATGATTCTGCGAACAAACGTTTAAGTGTACCAGAAGGATTTTTGGCAATCGATGGAGTACTTGATTTATGCTTAAATGTTGTAGATGGATTAGTAGTATATCCAAAAGTTATAGAAAAAAGATTAATGTCTGAATTACCATTTATGGCTACTGAAAATATTATGATGGATGCTGTCAAAGCAGGTGGCGATAGACAAGAATTACATGAAAGAATTCGTGAGTTGTCTATGGAAGCGGGAAGAAATGTAAAAGAATTTGGGTTAGATAATAATTTACTTGAATTAATTGCAGCTGATGAAGCATTTAATATGACACTAGAAGAATTGCAAAATATTATGGATCCAGCGAAATACGTAGGACGTTCAAAAGTACAAGTTGAGAATTTCCTAAACAATGTAGTGAATCCTATTTTATTAAAAAACCGTGAAATACTTGGAATTAAAGCAGAAATTAATGTATAATGTGAAATGGTATCGCAAGATACCATTTCTTTTTGATTTAGTGTAAGAGAGGTTAGCTTGGAAAAAAATTATAAATTATTAGTAAAAATGGCTATATTAGCTGGAGAACTGCTACTAAGTAGCGGTGCTGAAACGTGTCGTGTGGATGATACGATGCGACGTATTCTAAATACGTCAGGGTTAGAGACGATAGAAACCTTAGCTGTCTTAACAGGGATTATGGTAACTTTAGATGATGAATCTATAGAAACGATTACATACGTTAAATCAGTATCGGAAATAGGATTAAATATCAATAATATTATTGTGGTGAATGATATTTCACGTAAGTTTTGCAATCAAGAGATTACTTTAGAAGATGCATACACAAAATTAAAAACATTTAAAAGAAAACGATATAACACTTGGTTATATAGTATTTCTATTATTGGTGTTGTCATTGGGTTTTCCATGTTTTTTGGTGGTAAATTCCTTGATATAGTTGCAACTGGATTTACTGGTGTAATTCTTGCGGTTTTTCTAGCTTTTGGTAAACGTTTTCGTATAAATAGCTTTATTCATAATATTATTAATGGAGCAGGAATAGCATTAACTGCCATGGGACTACACTTATTCGTTCAAAATATTAATACAGAGATTGTAATCATAAGTAGCATCATGCCGCTGGTTCCAGGTGTAGCGCTCACAAATGGGGTTCGTGATGTTTTAGAAGGCGATTATATTTCAGGAAGTTCTAGAATGTTAACTGCATTCTTAGTAGCGGCTGGAATTGCAATTGGTATCGGTACCGGGTTAATGATTTTTAATTGGATAAGATAGGAGTATAGAATGTTATTACAAATATTAGGCGCTGGAGTCGCAATATTTTTCTTCGCTTTTTTATTAGAAACACCTAAAAAATATATATGGTTTACAGCTATAACAGGTGCACTCGGCGGTGCAGCTTACTTACTTTCATTAGCGGTAGGTATGACAGATGTATTCGCTTACTTTTTTTCTGCTTTTCTTGTAACTGTTTGTTCAAATATATTTGCGAAAATATTGAAAACACCTGTTACGGTATTTTTAATTGCGGGTATTATACCTACGGTTCCTGGCGCGGGAGTATATAACTTGGCATATAGCGTGATAATTGGTGATGCAGATTTGAGCTTGTTTTATTTATTAGAGACACTAAAATTCGCAGGTACCATTTCACTAGGAATTTTTGTGGCAGAGACAATTTTTCGCGTAATTATGAGAGAACTTATTTACAGAAAGAGTCGATTGTTATAGAATATAGGATAGGTTTTAAATCGAATATAAATTTATTATAATAGAGGAGATTATTATGAGTAAAGTAAGAACACGTTTTGCACCAAGTCCAACTGGACGTATGCATGTAGGAAATTTAAGAACCGCGTTATATGCATATTTATTAGCAAAGCATGAAGATGGGGATTTTATCCTACGTATTGAAGATACAGATCAAGAAAGATTAGTAGAAGGTGCCGTTGAAATTATATACCGTACACTTGAAAAAACAGGATTAATTCATGATGAAGGTCCAGATAAAGACAAAGGATATGGTCCATATGTTCAGAGTGAACGAAATGCAGAAGGACTATATTTGAAATATGCAAAAGAATTGGTGGAATCTGGAAAAGCTTATTATTGTTTTTGTGATAAAGAACGTTTAGATTCACTTAAAACATCTGTTTCAGGAGTGGAAATAGTAAGTTATGATAAACATTGTGCATCACTTTCAAAAGAAGAAGTCGATGCAAATTTAGCAGCAAGTAAGCCATACGTAATTCGAATTAATATGCCTACAGAAGGTGAAACGACATTCCAAGACGAAATTTATGGAGAAATCACTGTTGCCAATGAAGAATTAGATGATTTAATTCTCATTAAGTCTGATGGATTTCCAACATACAACTTTGCAAATGTTGTAGACGATCATTTACAAGCCATTACACATGTAGTGCGTGGAAATGAATATCTTTCATCAGCGCCAAAATACAATAAGATTTACGAAGCTTTTGGCTGGGAAGTGCCAGTATACGTACATTGCCCATTGATCACCAACGAAGAACATCAAAAATTAAGCAAGAGAAGTGGGCATTCTTCATATGAAGACTTAATTGAGCAAGGTTATATCACAGAGGCTGTTATTAATTTTGTATCTTTATTAGGATGGAGTCCTTCAGATAATCAAGAAATTTTTTCCTTAGAAGAATTAGTGAGCGCTTTTGATTATCGTCATATGTCAAAATCACCTGCTGTATTTGATACCGTGAAACTTAAATGGATGAATGGTGAATACATGAAGAATATGGAATTTGATACATTTTATACTTCAGCAAAACCATATTTAGAAGAAGCGATTACGAAAGAATATGATTTAGAGAAAATCGCAAAATTAATCAAAACTCGTATAGAAGTATATCCAGATATCAAAGAGCAAGTGGATTTCTTTCAAGAAGTGCCAGAATATGACACAGCGATGTACTGTCATAAAAAGATGAAGACAGACCAAACGACATCTTTAGAAGTACTAAAAGAGTTATTACCATTATTTGAAGCTCATGAAGATTATACTAATGATGCATTATATGGGGTGTTACAATCATACGTTGCAGAAAAAGGCTGTAAAAATGGCTATGCCATGTGGCCAATAAGAACTGCCGTATCTGGAAAACAAAGCACACCAGGTGGAGCAACAGAAATAATGGAGATTCTTGGAAAAGAAGAATCTGTACAAAGAATCAAAAATGCAATCGCATTATTAAGTGAATAAGTCAAGGAGAGTTAGCGTGGCATATAATAAAGCACAATCTATAGCAATTTCTCACAACGAAGGTCCTATGTTAGTTTTAGCAGGACCAGGTTCAGGTAAGACCCATGTCATAACAAAGAGAATTGAATACTTGATACAAGAGTTGAAAGTAAGACCAGAAGAAATTCTGGTCATTACTTTTACGAAGTATGCAGCAAAAGAAATGAAAGAGCGTTTTCAGCGAAATGCAGGGAACTCGCTCCCAGTAACATTTGGAACCTTTCATGGTATATTTTATGGCATATTGAAATGGGCATATAATATAGGGACACAAAATATACTATCTGAAGAAGAGAAGGCAAAACTCGTAAGAGAAATTTTATCAAGCACAGATTTAGATGAGTCCCTAGTAGTCAATATGGATGATGAAAAGGATTTTCTATCAAATATAGGAAAAGAAATTTCAACGGTTAAAAACAGCGGTCTTGAAATAGAAACCTATGAATCAAAAGAATGTCCAGAGGAAGTGTTCCGTGAAATTTTCCGAATGTATGAAGAGTCTAGAAAGAAAATGCGAAAAATCGATTTTGACGATATGATACTACAATGTCATAAGTTGTTAATCAGTAATCAAGGCATTTTAGAAAAATGGCAAAAGAAATTTCGATATATTCTCATTGATGAGTTCCAAGATATCAATCAATTGCAATTTGAGACTATAAAGCTCTTAGCAAGTCCTGAAGACAATTTGTTTGTAGTAGGCGATGATGATCAATCGATTTATCGCTTTCGAGGAGCAAAACCAGAAATTATGTTATCTTTTACGAATACTTACGCCAAAGCAAAAAAGATTACGCTAGAAACAAATTATCGTTCAACAAAGACAATAGTAGAATCTTCATTAAAAGTAATACGTAATAATACAAAACGATACGAAAAAAAGATTACAACACCAAATGAAGTCGGCGAAACAGTCCATGTTCAAGAAGTACGTGATCCAACAGAAGAAGCAGAATATATTCTCAAGCAAATACAAATATTACAAAACCAAAATGTTTCAAACAAAGAAATAGCAGTATTATTCCGAACCAATCAAGATGTTCGAGTATTAGCCTCGAAAATGGTGGAGTACGGAGTACCATTTCAAATGAAAGAATTCTTACCCAATATATATGAGCATTTCATTGGAAAGAATATGATTGCATATATGAAAATGATACTTGGGAATCGGAATCGGAATTTTTTCCTTGAAATAATGAATCGACCAAATCGCTATATATCAAGAGATGTAATTGATCGTCCTCAAATAAATTTCGAAGTATTACGTGGGTATTATTGTGATAAAGAGTGGATGCAAGATAGAATAGACACATTCGAGCTCGATCTTCGCATCATGAAAAATATGACACCGTATGCCGCGATTCAATACATTCGAAAAAAAGTAGGATATGATGAATTTCTAAAAGAATATGCGACATATCGAAAAATAAATGTCCAAGAACTACTTGAAATCATTGACGAAATACAACATGTATCAAAAGGATATAAAACTATAGAAGAATGGTTTGCGTTTATTGATGAATATACAGAGCAGTTGACCATGCAGAGACGTAAGAATGTTGTCGTAGATAATGCAATTGATTTACACACAATGCATGCTTCGAAAGGTCTTGAATATGATTATGTTTTTTTGATTGAATGTAATGAAGATGTGATTCCAAATAAAAAGGCAAAACTAATTGATGAGATAGAAGAAGAGCGAAGAATGTTTTATGTTGCAATGACACGTGCAAGAAAAAAATTAACCATAGTATATCCAAAACAAAAATACGGAAAGGATCTAAATCCTTCCCGCTTTGTACATGAATTAATCTTCGTTTAATTGTTCTTGCATTTCTTCGAATTCTTGCTCATCTAACCACTCATCGAATGCATCAGCTGCAGCTTCATACTCATCATCAGACTCAATATTATCGATGACAGGTTGTCCATCTTCTTCTGCATATTTGTAAAGAAAAACATGCCCTTCTTCGTTTTCTTCACCGTTTTCATCTAGTGGTAATAATGCTACATATTCTTGTTCACCTACAGAGTAGATACAAATCACTGCACAATTTACTTCCTCGTCATTATCTAATGTAAGTGTAACTGTTAATTCTTCTTCGCCAATTCCGCAATCGCAATCAGCATCATGTGTATGTTCAGCCATAATAATTCTCCTTTTCGTTTATAAGAACACTCTAGCAGAGTAATCTTATATTTGCAAGGATATAGTGGTAAAATATATGTAAATGTAGTAAAATTATGATTAAGCGTAAAATTTGAGTCTAAAGGGGATAAAGCATGAATATAATTAGAGGGGATTCATTACCCTTAGGGGTAACAATAGACGGTAATCGAATTAATTTTTCAGTAGAAGTTTCACCTAAATCAGAATGTAAATTATTACTTTTCAAACGTGGTGATAGTACACCTAGCTATACTTATGAATTAGAAAAAGACTTATATATTAGCGAAACGAGAAGTCTACAAATCGAAGATATTGATCCTGATATAGTAGGGTATCATTACTTAATAAATAAAGAATTATATCTAGATCCATATTCAAAAGAATTAATAGGAAGAAATATATGGAATACTGAGACGAATGGTATTGTTTACACTAAGTTATTGCCTATTAAATCTAATGGGATCCTTGAGATATATCAAAAAAGCAAGCATCTTTTGCATAAATACGAGTGGTTAAACATCCCAGAGGCAGAAGTAATTGCCTATCAATTGCATGTGAGAGGTTTTACCAAACATAGCACATCTAAAGTTAAGGCAAAAGGAAAATTTTTAGGGATTGTCGAGAAAATACCGTATTTATTAGAGCTTGGGATAAATCAAATACAGCTATTGCCTTGTCATGAGTTTAAAGAAGATGGATTATACGTGAATTATTGGGGATATTTACCAGGGTGCTATATGGCTGTAAAGTCTTCTTATTCACATCATAGTGATGTAAACGACGAATTCTTGCATCTTGTGGAAGAACTTCATAAACATAGAATTGAAATTATACTTGATATGCCGTTTATAGAAGCACCGGCTTTGCCATATCAAATAGAATGTTTAAGGTATTTTATTTCTAATTATAATATCGATGGATTTTTATTGAATCCATATAAAACGAACTTAGAAGAAATAAAACTGGATCCTATTATAAGAACACGAAAACTCATTATAAGAGACGAGGGATTTCAAAATGCTTCACGAAGTTTTTTGAAAGGCGATGAAGGTAGAGTGGGGGATATCATACATTTTCTTCAGAAACCCTCAATCGAATGTGGCATATCAAGATACAATTACATTGCAAGCCATGATGGATTTACTATGAATGATTTTGTTTCTTATGACCGTAAACATAATGAATTAAACGGCGAAAAAAATACGGATGGTAAGGAATATAATTTCTGTTGGAACTGTGGAGCCGAAGGACCTACTAGGAAAAAAGTAGTACAAGAATTACGTAAAAAGCAGATACGTAACGCATGGACGATACTATTATTAGCGCAAGGAACACCTTGTATCTTATCAGGAGATGAGTTTTCTAATACACAAATGGGAAATAACAACGCTTATTGTCAAGATAACGATATTAGTTGGCTAAATTGGAAGTTTTTACAGAAAAATACTGATGTATTCGAATTTGTAAAACAATTAATTCAGATACGAAAAGTATATACTCATACAAATATAAATGAGACAGGTGAATGTCCTATAAAAAGTTCAGTTAGTGGTATTCCAACTATTTCGTATCATGGTGAATCTGCATGGATTACACCGGATGAAGTTGCAAGCCGCCAATTAGGCATAATGTACGCCTCAGATGAAGTGAATTTAGAGGATTGCTATATTGCGTACAATATGCATTGGATTGCACACAAATATGCGCTTCCTACTATATCGAAAGACAAAACATGGTATCGTATGTTAAGCACAGCTACCAGCGAGATAGGCAATGCAGTTGAACTTGAGAATCAACGTGTAGCTGTGGTTGAACCTAGATCTATTGAGATGTACATAAGTAAAACATCTAAATAATATAAAGGGGTTTGATTTAATGTTCGAAAAAACAAAAATAATTGATGGCTCTATGTTGAAAAGGATTGCAATCATATCGATGACTATTGATCATGTAGGTGTAATCCTTTTCCCACAGTATACTTGGCTGAGAATAATGGGGAGATTAGCGCTTCCGATTTTTGCATTTTTAATTGCAGAAGGTATGACACATACAAAAGATGTGAAAAAATATATTTTACGATTAGCTGCATTTGCACTAATTTCTGAAGTGCCATTTGACTTTGCTATTTTTAAAACGTTTTTTTATATTAATTACCAAAATATTTTTTTTACTTTACTACTAGGAGCGTTATCTATCTATATATATCAAACATGGGGAAATCTATGGATGTCACTTGTAGGAGTTCTAGTGCTTGGCATGTGTGCGGATATGATTTGTGCTGATTACGGATCTCCAGCAGTATGGCTCATCTTTTTCTTATATGCTTTCAGAGGTAGAACCATATACATTGGGGGGTCATTACTTGTCTTTAATATATTAGTATGCGGAGGAATCCAAACGTATGGTGCATTAGCATTACTTCCTATAATGCTATATAATGGAACTAGAGGAAAAGGATGTAAGTACTTTTTTTATTGGTACTATCCAATTCATTTATTATTATTGAGTTTAATTTAGGAGAAGACACATGAAAGTATGGAATCATTTTAAGACTATTACTAATCACAAATTACTAGTAATGCAAGGATGCTTTAAACTTGGACTTTATAAACAAGGTCTTTTACATGATTTATCGAAATATATGCCTAGCGAATTTCTTGTGGGGTGTAAATATTATCAAGGGACTAGAAGTCCCAATAATGCAGAACGAGAAATACTAGGCTACTCTAGTGCTTGGCTTCATCATAAAGGTCGAAATAAGCATCATTATGAATATTGGATGGATTATGCTGCGGATGGCGAGCGTGATATTGTTGGAATGAGAATGCCTAATCGTTATGTAGTAGAAATGGTCGTAGATAGAATCGCTGCAAGTAAAAATTACAAAAAAGAAGAGTATACAGATGATTGCGCATACTTATATTATGTGAAAGGAAAAGGACACTACATCATACATCCGGAAGTAGAAGCACTTTTAGAAGAATTATTATTGATGCTTGCAAAAGATGGTGAAGAAAAGACCTTTCAATATATTAGAGAAGTTGTGTTAAAGTAAAGAGGGATTAAAAATGTTGAAAATATATTTTGTAAGACATGGAGAAACAGATTGGAATATAGAAAAACGTATGCAAGGGCAAGTGGATATACCTTTAAATGAATTTGGTTGCACATTAGCAGTAAAAACAGGTATTGGAATGAAAGATATACAATTTGATTACATTTATGCCAGCCCACTTAGTCGTGCGTATCATACAGCAGAACTAATCATGCAAGAAAATAAACGAACAAAAACATATAGAATACAAAGCGAAGAACGGATCAAAGAGATTTCATTCGGAATCTACGAAGGACTTTGTTGTTCCAAAGAAGGATGGAATATGCCAGATGACAATTTCAAAAACTTTTTTCAGAATAGTCATCTCTATGTAACGCCCGAAGGTGGTGAAAGTTTAGAAAGTGTGATGTGTCGTACTACAAACTTCTTAAATGAGATATTCCGAAATGAGGACTTGAAAGATAAAACAATACTAGTTGTCTCACACGGAGCTACGATACGAGGTATGATTAATTATATAACCAATAATCCAGTAGCACAATATTGGGCGAAAGGCGTACATAAAAATTGTGGTGTAACTATAGTGAATTACGATGGTGAAAAGCCAGTAATTGAAGTTGAAAATATGGTGTATTATGACGATGAAGTGCAGGTGTGGTGATTTTTATTGACAACACCTGTACTTTTTGTTATGCTAACTGTACTAAGCGATTTAGTACAGTTAATTCACTTAGTAAACTAAATAAAATAGCAATGATAAGGACAAAGATATTACAAAGAAAACAACCACGGGGGTGATATAGGTGATTATAATTGATTATCAAGATAGACGACCTATCTATGAGCAGGTAGTAGAGAAGATTAAGATTTTGGTTTTAAAGAATGTACTAAAACCAAATGAACAATTACCATCGGTTCGCAAATTGGCAATGGATTTATCAATTAATCCTAATACGATACAGCGAGCGTACAATCAGTTAGAAACAGAAGGACTTATCTATTCCGTAAAAGGAAAAGGTAGTTACATTTCTCCTAATTTAGAACTATTGGACCTTCAAATGCAGCAGTACTACGAAGAATTGAAAAAAGTAGTTCAAAAAGGAAAAGAGAAGGGTATCAAAGAAGATGACATATTAGAAAAAGTCAGCACATGGTATAAGGAGGTATAGAGATGATACAGATAAAAGATGTATACAAGACATTCGACAAGGCAGATGCACTGCAAGGATTGACTCTTAATATACAAGAAGGTGAGATATTTGGATTAGTAGGAACGAATGGTTCTGGTAAAACAACTCTACTTAAGATGATTTGCGGAATTTATCGTCCGGATGAAGGAAGTGTAGAAATTGACGATGTAGAGATATATGAGAATATGGACTTAAAGGAAAATATTTTTTATATTGCTGATGATGCTTATTTCTTAAGTGGTTATACCTGCAATGATATGAAGCGTTTTTATCAGACAATCTACAGTAGTTTTGATACAGGGAAATACCTTAGGTTGCTTATGCAGTTTGGGTTAGAAAAAGATATGAAAATCAATAACTTATCCAAGGGAATGAAGAAACAATTCAGCATTATATTAGGATTGAGTGCAAATACACCATATTTATTACTAGATGAAACCTTCGATGGACTAGATCCTGTTATGCGACAAGCAGTGAAAAGTCTTTTAGCAAATGAAATATGTGAACGTAAGGTGACACCGATTATAGCATCGCACAATTTACGAGAGTTAGAGGATATTTGTGAACATGTAGGATTAATTCATAAAGGGAAAGTGTTAGTTTCCGAAGATATGGACTCGCTCAAAGAAAATCTTCATAAAGTACAATGTGTATTTGAGGGAGATGAGACGCCAGCGGTATTTGAGGAGCTTGATATCAATCAATGCAAGAAACAAGGTTCATTATATTTATTGACAGTGCGTGGGAAAAGAGAAGAAGTATTGAGGATATTAGAACAAGGTAATCCAATATTCTACGAGATTGTACCTTTATCATTAGAAGAAATGTTTATAAGCGAAACGGAGGTTGCTGGATATGAAATCAAAAAGAAAATCTACTAGTTTTTTTCTGGAACTGCTAGGAACGCAGAAATGGCTGATGTTAGTAACTGCTTTGATAAGTATTATTGTATATCCAGTGCCATTTATGATGACACTCGAAAGTTATGATAATCAGTATTACTCAGAGACCATAACGCAATATATTAAAAGTTACTTTTTGTGGAATGGTTCAGATGCAGGATTTTATCGATTTAGTAATTTGGGTTATACAACATTATATATATCAATTGTTGTAGGTGTGGTATTTGGAGTTATCGCATTTAGCTATCTACACAATCGAGCACAAGTGGGGTTGTATCATAGTCTACCGATTAAGAGAGAGAGACTACTACATGTGAAATTAGGTGTAGCTACTATCACGTATTTCCTTCCGCTATTTGGTGCGAATCTAATGATTCTTCTTGTTGCCAGCATACGAGAAGTGCTAAGCGGCGAATTTATAATGAAATTAATGATATTATTGGGATACAATGTGCTAATGTTTTGGATGGGGTATTTTGTGGCAGCTATTGCGATGCTATTAACAGGACGAGTGATAGTAGGAATATTGGGCTCAGCTGTATTTATGTTCTATGCACCAGCGGTGACTACCATTGTAAATGTAATGATTAGTCAATCCTTTCAAACATTTGTAAGTGTAGAATCTGGTTTTGGGTTTGTAACATTTAATAGACTATACCGCGTTTCACCCATTCTCTATCTTCGAATGGTAGAATGGAATGCTATCAAATATTTATTGCTCACAATTGGAATTAATATTACCTTATGGGCGATTCATTTGTGGCTCATGAAGAAGAGACCATCTGAAGCAGCTGGAAAAGCGATGGCATATCACTTAGCAGGTGAAATCATTAAGGTAATGATCGTAGTAGTAATCTCCATTGGATCAGGACTTCTCTTTTTATCCATTTCCTATGGGTCGAATACATGGTTATATTTCGGTACAGTATTTGGATTAATTGTTGGATATATCGTAATGCAATTATTCTATGGTATCGACTTCCGTTCACTATTCAAACAAAAGATACAGCTGTTGATACTCTTTATTACGATGCTCACAGTAGTGATAAGCTTCGATTATGATTTATTTGGATATGATAGCTATATTCCTGATTATTCTGAAATCAGCGATATTAACATCGAAATCGATGAATTGAATAATTACGGATTGGAAATCTTGAAATATGGGGAATACGATGCACATATGGATGTAAATGAAGAGACTTATGCACTCATGGAGCATATCATAGAACAATCAATGCTAGCATATGAAGATACTAGTATAAATCATAAAGAATACACATCTATTTACGTGGAATATAAATTAAATAATGGACGCATTGTTCGTAGAGAATATAATCCATATCTTGTAGATGTAGTAGAAGAAATAAAAATCCTATGGGAAAATGAAGAATACTTAAATATCATACACCCAATAAGGGTAATGGATCTAACGACGATTGATAACATTGAAATGAAATACAGCTACGAGTCCGTACAAAATGCAGAATTCACACAAACATTATTCAATGGTGACACTGTAAAGCAACAACAATTCGCAACATACTATCAGGAAGACATGTTAGAAATCACAGCAGCGGATATTATAAATGAACAACCACTTGCAATCGTTTCCATCAGATACAATCAAACCCCTGGAACGTCTTGGGATTATAATTGGTACGAATGTGCCATTTATCCAAGTTGCCTGCGAAGCATAGCATATCTAGAAAGTGAAGGTGTGATTCTCCGAGATTCATGGGGTGTAGAAGAAGTACAATCAATTGACATCCGTGATTATAGTTCTGTAGATAATATCGTTACATCAACGGATGAGATCGAAGAAATATTCCCTACCATGATACAAGAATCCTTAACGAATATCTTCTGCGAGACAGATGATAGTAAATATGCATACGTAGAGCTAGAAGGTGGAGACTATAGGGAGTATGGATATAGTGCAAGGTTCCTGTTCCTGAAGTAAACTGTTTCTTTTGATTCGATTTTTTTAGGAATAGCATTTCAAAAACGACTTGAATAGTGTATAGTATGTAAGATAGCAGTAAAATTCAGAAAGTAGGTATTTCATGAGCGAAAAAATAGTATTAATAGATGGACATAGTATCTTAAACAGAGCATTTTATGGAGTGCCAGATTTAACGAACGCAGAAGGGCTTCATACGAATGCCGTGTATGGTTTTTTAAATATCATGTTCAAGATTTTAGAGGAAGAAAAGCCAGAATATTTGACGGTGGCATTTGATGTCCATGCGCCTACATTTCGTCATGAGATGTTTCCAGAATATAAAGGAACTAGAAAGCCTATGGCAGATGAACTTCGCCAACAAGTTCCAGTAATTAAAGATGTGTTAAGAGCAATGGGGATTGTTGTATTAGAGCAAGCAGGTGTTGAAGCGGATGATATCCTCGGTACTATTGGTCGAAGAGCAGAAGAAGCAGGATTAGATGTTGCGACGATTTCCGGAGATCGTGACTTGCTTCAATTGGCAACTGAAAAAGTTAAAATTCGTATTCCTAAGACAAAACAAGGGAAAACAACGATAGAAGATTATTATGCAGCGGATGTATTAGAACGTTATCAGGTAACTCCAACTGCATTTATAGATTTGAAAGCGCTAATGGGCGATGCATCGGATAATATACCTGGTGTACCATCTATTGGAGAAAAAACAGCTACTAAGATTATTGTAGAATATGGTTCTATAGAAGAAGCGTACAAGCATGTCGAAGAATTGAAACCACCAAGAGCTAGCAAAGCTATGAGTGAACATTATGACTTGGCAGAACTTAGTAAAATTTTAGCTACCATAAATACAAAAGTTGAACTTAACTACAACTTGGAAGATGCAAAAATTCATAATTTATATACGCAAGAAGCTTATGAATGGTTTCAAGAGTTAGAATTCAAAAATCTTCTAGCGCGTTTTGATTTAAATGAAGTTCAATCTCAAAAATCTATTGATATTCGCGCTACAATCCTCACAGATACATCAGAAATACAACAATTTCTTGAGGAATTAAAAGAATACCCACTAGTAGGACTAGCTCTAGATAAAGAAGGACCAGAAGTACTTCCTCTATTTGCACATCCATCTGGATTTGGCGGTGTATCACTATCACTCGGAGAAGATAAAAATTACATTTTACGGGCAGAATATCCAGTTTCTATCGAAAAAATATTTGAAATGGTAGAACATGCGTTACAAAATGTAAAACAAGTGTCTGCGTTTGATATAAAATCTCTATTACCTTATATATCAATTTCTGAACATGTAGCATTTGATGGGATAGTAGCAGCTTATTTATTGAATCCTCTTAAGAATAATTATAATTTCGAAGATGTTGCAAGAGAACAACTTGGTTTATTTTTTGACGAACAGATTGTAAAAGACTGTACTGCTGGATATGCGGCATATACAGCATTTGCATGTGTTCCAAAGTTAGAAGCAGCATTGAAACATACAAAAATGTTCAATCTATACAGGGATATTGAAATCCCGCTAATTTACACACTCTTTGAAATGGAACAAAATGGCGTCAAAGTAGAAGGTGACGCATTAAAAATTTACAGCCAAGAATTAGGAGAGAAAATAGTAGCACTTGAAAGTGAAATATATGAGTCTGCTGGTGAAGAATTTAATATAAATTCACCAAAACAACTAGGTGTAATATTGTTTGAGAAATTAGAACTTCCACATGGCAAAAAAACAAAAACGGGGTATTCTACATCAGCTGATGTTTTAGAAAAGCTTGCAACTGAATACCCTATTGTAAATAAAATACTAGAATATCGTCAATTGGCAAAATTAAAATCAACCTATGCAGATGGACTAGGAAATTATATTTCCAATGATGGTAGAATACACGGCACGTTTAATCAGACCATAACAGCAACAGGTAGAATTAGTAGCACGGAACCAAATCTACAAAATATACCAATTCGCATGGAACTAGGTCGATTAATCCGTAAAGTATTTGTACCAGCGAAAGATTATGTGTTTGTGGATGCTGATTACTCTCAGATTGAGTTGAGAATTTTAGCGCATTGCTCAGGAGATGAACAATTAATAGAAGCTTATAAGATGGCGTCTGATATTCATAAAATCACTGCTTCACAAGTATTTCATACACCGTATGAGGAAGTATCTGATTTACAAAGAAGAAATGCAAAAGCTGTAAACTTCGGTATCGTATATGGCATTAGTGCTTTTGGCTTAAGCCAAGATTTAGAAATATCGCGTAAAGAAGCGCAAGAGTATATAGATCGATATTTTTCTGTATATCCAGGAATAAAGCGATTTTTAGACGATGCTGTAACTCATGCAAAACAAAGTGGATATGTAGTAACAGAATTTGGGCGCAGAAGACCGATTCCTGAACTTGCTTCTAGCAATTTTATGCAGAGAAATTTTGGAGAACGTGTAGCTATGAATGCACCGATCCAAGGTGCGGCTGCAGATATCATGAAAATAGCAATGAATGATGTACGAATAGAATTGCAAAAACGTAAACTTCGTTCAAAACTTGTACTTCAAGTGCATGATGAACTATTAATAGAAGCACATAAAGACGAAATAGAAATCGTAGAAGAAATCTTAAAAACAAAGATGGAAGGTGCTGCAAATTTAAGTGTGAATTTAGAAATAGATATGCACCAAGGTGAGACTTGGTACGAAGCAAAATAGATGTAAAAGTAATCTTTTATTTTGATAAAGGAGATTGTGGTGAAGATATTAGGTATAACTGGTGGTGTAGGATCTGGGAAAAGTACAGTATTGCAGTATTTATCTACAAAAGAGAATATAGTCGTTTATGAAGCGGATAAGATTGCCTTTGAGTTACAACAACATGGGTCCGAATGTTATGATAAAATCATAAAACAATTTGGAACTCATCTTTTATTGGAAGACAAATCAATTAATCGAAAAAAATTAGGCGAAATAGTTTTCAATGATACAAAACAATTAGAACTATTAAATAGCATTGTTCACCCTGCGGTTCGTTCCAAAATCGAAGAAGTGATAAAATCAGAATTTGAGAATGCTACTAGTATACTTGTGTTAGAGGCAGCTATTTTATTGGAAAGCAATTATCAAATTTTGTGTGATGAAGTTTGGTATATCTATTGCAAAAAAGAAGTTAGAGTTAAACGCTTACAAGAATCTAGAAATTATACAATAGATACTATTGAAAATATAACTCAGAAACAACTTACAGATGATGAATTTCGCTCGAAATGTGATATAACAATTGATAATTCGGATAGTGCAGAAACATTATATCAAAATATTGAAACACATTTACAAAATCTATTGAGTTAGAAATTATAAATGTAAAAAATTACTAGGAGACAAAGAATGAAATTATGTAGTATTGCAAGTGGTAGTAGTGGCAATTGTATTTATGTTGGAAGTGAAACCACACACATACTAATTGATGCGGGAATTAGTAAGAAAAAAATCGAAGAAGGATTAAAAACAATCGGCTTGTCTGGAACTGATATTTCCGCTCTTTTTGTGACACATGAACACACAGACCATATAGGCGGTATCGGAGTTCTAAGTCGAGGATTCAAAATTCCGATTTATGGATCAAAAGGTACTATTCGAGGAATTACAGAATATAAGAATCTAGGGAAAATGCCAGAAGGTTTGTATCATAGTTTTGAAAATGAAAAAAGTATACAAATTGGAGATTTAACCATCGATCCTTTTCGTATTTCACACGATGCATATGAACCTACTGGATTTCGCATTACAGACGGGAAAAAAGCAATAGCTATAGCGACAGACCTCGGAATGTACGATGAGTATACAATAAATAAATTATGTAAACTAGATGCTGTTTTTTTAGAAGCGAATCATGATGTACATATGTTAGAAGTGGGGAACTATCCTTATTCTCTAAAAAAACGAGTCCTAAGTGACCAAGGGCATTTATCAAATGAATTGTCAGGTCGTTTACTTTGTGATATACTACATGACAAGTTGAAATTTGTCATCTTAGGGCATTTGAGTAAGGAAAATAATTATGAAATGCTAGCATATGAAACAGTGAAACTAGAAGTTAATTTAAGTGTTGTTCCTTTTGATTGTAGTATGTTTGAGCTAATAGTAGCCAAACACGACGAGGTAACAAAACTTATTGAACTATAAAATCACATTCATCAACAAGGATTTGGAACAAGTTGGGGAGATAGGAGATAATAAATGAAGAACAAAATAGTAATCGTTACAGATAGTAATAGTGGTATCACATCAGAAATGAGCAAAGAAATGGGGGTCTATGTCATACCAATGCCATTTACAATTGAGGGAGAGTTGTATTTTGAAGGCATTGATTTGTCGCGCGAAGATTTTTTTGAAAAACAAGCTAATGATTTGGAAATAGCAACTTCGCAACCATCGCCAGGTGACATTCTTGATCTTTGGGATCAACTGCTTAAAGAATATGACGAAGTTTTACATATTCCCATGTCTAGCGGCTTAAGTGGTACTTGTGGAACAGCCACTGTACTTGCACAGGAATACGATGGAAAAGTAGTGGTAGTCGATAATGGGCGAATTTCAGTAACACTTTTACAATCAGTCCTAGATGCGATGAAATATGCGGCACAAGGAAAAACAGCAAAAGAAATCAAAGAGATTTTGATTTCAAGCAAGCGAGATTCTCGTATTTTCCTTACAGTAGATACTTTGAAATACTTAAAAAAGGGTGGTCGTATAACTCCGACAGCAGCTGCCATTGGTTCTGTTCTTAACATAAAACCAGTACTTGAAATACAGGACAAAAAAATCGATTCTTTCGCAAAAGTTCGTGGTTGGAAACAAGCTAAAAAAACGATGTTAGATGCAATGGAAAAAGAACTTAAAGAAAATTTCCAAGGTCAACAAATGAAGTTATGGATTGTACATACTTCTTCAGAAGCAGAAACAGCAAAGTTTAAAGAGGAAACAGAAGAGCGCTTCCCTGATTATACTGTCGAAGTTGATATGTTATCTCTTAGTATTGTAACTCATGTAGGACCAGGTATTCTCGCCCTAGCTTGTGCTAAAGTATTATAATAGACTGTTCATATTCGTGAATAAAAGGATTTTGAAATTTATTTGTAACTACGCTTTCATATAAATTGGCTGCATATACATCTTCATTCAATAGGGTTTGACCTTCTTGAGAGAGTGTGTCTATTGCAGTCAATTTTGTTATAATAGGGATTTGTGCGTTTTGTTTGATTTTAGTGAGAATTTCACTGTCACATCTTAAAAAACCTAATACCCTAATATAGAAACACACTTCAGAAAATTCTATGCTTCGAACAAAGTTGTAATGAGATATTTTGTAATTAGGAATTTGTAAAAGAACATGAAACAACACTCGTGAAAGTCTTGAATGTGTTAAATTCTTCGTTTTCAATATCTGTATAAACTGTTCGACATCTCGAAAATGGTTTCGGTTTTTCATAATACGATTAGCTAATTCATCCGTCATATCTAAATAATTCACAAGGGAATCCGCTGTTTCTGTCAAAAGTTTTTGATGTAGTAAAAGCGAAAAGTCGTTGGTGGAAATTGGATATCGAACACAATTGTTTTCAACTAACAATTCATAACATTCTAAAGGCATTTGCTCTCTAATTATATTTTCAGATTCATTCAAATTCATATATGTGCGAATCGCAGATGCCGAGCTATAATTATCTTGCAACTCTGTATCATGATAATGCGAAGTCTTTCTTGTGATTGTATAAGCTTTCATAGAACTATTTAATTTAATTAATGCTTTTAAATATTCGATTCCAAGAATATTATTAGGTTCATTTAATAAATTATCATCTATACTACACTCATGAGCAGTTAAATAATCACGCATAGCATATTCTCTAGCAGCAGGAAATGAAATACCTGTTCTAAGATATTCTTGTAGCGCACTACGATAATCTTCTGGTTCCTTGATTAAAAGTTCCGCAATCTTTGTTAATTTTTCTATGTCTCCAGATTCACTGCCAAAACAAATGGAATCTACGCAGCCTAAAGCATTCAATGTCGAAACAGCACCCATTGCAAAGTACTCAGCACTACCTGTTGCATAACGAGTCGGTAATTCTAACACAACTGAAACACCCGCTTTCAAAGCCATTTCTGCTCGAATATGTTTTGGTATAATCGCAGGAGCACCTCTTTGCACAAAGTTTCCACTCATGATAACAATCGCTTTATCTGCTCCACTACATTTTAAAGATTCTTCTATATGATAAAGATGTCCATTATGAAATGGATTATATTCAACTATAAGACCAACTAATTTCATTTTATTACCTCGATTCACTGATGTATTGCTACATTATACAATAGAATGTCACGAAAAAACACTTAAATATGCACCTAAATATACATAGTTTTTACTTGACAGAACTTAATACGCACGTTAGGCTTAAATAGGTAAAATAACAAGGAGGAAATAGTATGCACGAACATATCAGTAAAATGTTACAAAGAAAACAACTAAAAGAAGTAAAGCATATTATGCTGTCTATGAATCCTGTTGATTTAGCAGAATTATTTGAAGAGTTTGAATATAAAGAATTAATTTTACTATATAGATTATTACCGAAAGATGAAGCAGCAGATACATTTTCCTATATGGATAGTACGATGCAAGAAGAACTAATCAATGGACTAACTGATTCAGAAATACGTGATGTAATAGATGAAATGTATTTAGATGATACTATTGACATGATTGAAGAAATGCCTGCCAATGTTGTGGATCGTATCTTAACGGTAACGAATTACAATAAACGAAGCTTAATAAATACATTCCTAAACTATCCTGAAGATAGTGCGGGAAGTATTATGACCGTAGAATACGTAACATTACGGAAAGAAATGACGGTAGCGGAAGCAATCAAAAAAATAAGAGCTGTTGGTATAAAAAAAGAAAGTATATATACATGCTATGTAACAGAACAGCGAAAATTAGTCGGGTATGTAGATGTTAAAGACTTGTTGACAAGTAGTGATTCAAAGAAAATCAAAGATATTATGGAAAATCACATCTTACACGTTGACACTCATGACGATCAGGAGAACGCACTACGCCTCATCAAGAAGTATAGTTTGATGGCATTGCCAGTAGTAGACCAGACAATGTGCATGGTCGGTATCATAACCGTAGATGATGCATTAGATGTGCAACAAGAAGAAGGAACGGAAGATATCACGAGGATGGCAGCTATTGCGTCTAGTGATGAAGAATATTTTGAACTGAGTGTTTTTCAACATGCAAAAAACAGAATTCCTTGGCTATTAGTACTGATGCTTACTTCAACACTCGTTAGTATTTGGTTAGAACAGCAGCAAGCAGCATTTGAAAGTATGCTAATAGTTGTTTCTTTTATGCCTATGATCATGGGAACGGGCGGGAATTCTGGCTCACAAAGTGCTGCACTTATGATACGCGGACTTGCAATGGAAGAGATTCATTTTAACGATATTATAAAAGTAATGTGGAAAGAAGTTCGAGTAGCCACTCTAGTCAGTATGATTTTAGGACTTGCAAATGGATTACGTATATACTTTATGTATGGTGACGGACTCCTTGCACTAGCAGTTGCAATCACACTATTATTTACGATTATTGTATCAAAACTCGTAGGTTGCATCTTGCCATTACTTGCTAGCAAGCTTAAATTAGATCCTGCTCTTATGGCAGCTCCCCTCATCACAACAATTGTAGATGCTGTATCTATGATGATATATTTTACTATAATCACGATTATTTTCTACAATTAATCACGTTAACTGCGAAGGGCATAGCGCCTTTAAATCGAAGCATGTAGTAGAAAGGAGATAAGATGCTAGAATTGGATGAATTAGAATTCGATATTTTAGATTTAATCAAATCTCACGAATTTAAAAAATTAAAAACTTTTTTAGAAACCGTCCATCCTGTTGATTTGGCAGAAATTCTAGAAGAGTTTAATGATAAAAACTTAGTAATTATTTTCCGTTTACTTCCAAAAGAAGAAGCAGCTGAGACATTCACGAATATGAATCGTGATATGCAAGAAACGTTGTTGCAAGCATTGAATGAAGAAGAAATTCGTGAAGTAATGGAAGAACTGTATCTTGACGATACCGTTGATATTCTTGAAGAGATGCCAGCTAATGTAGTAGATAAATTACTAGATATGACGGATGCAGACACACGAACTCGCATTAATGAATTATTGAATTATCCGGATGATAGTGCAGGAAGCATCATGACTGTCGAGTATATAGCACTACGAAAAGAGATGACTGTTGCAGAAAGTATCTTGAAACTACGTCAAATTGGAATTAATAAAGAGACCATCTATACTTGTTATGTTACCGAAAAACGGAAACTTATTGGTACAGTTATGTTAATGGACATGCTTGCAAGTAGAGATGACGAAACAATCGAAGAAATTATGGAATCACATCTAATCTCTGTACACACAGATGATAATCAAGAGGATGTTGCGAAACTAACGCGTAAATATCACTTATTAGCAATTCCTGTTATTGACCACGAAGATTGTATGGTAGGTATTGTAACAGTCGATGATGCCATTTTAGTTTTACAAGATGAAACAACCGAGGATATTAATCGTATGGCTGCTATGCTTCCTACCGATGAATCCTATTTTGATACTAGTGTACTGATGCACGTAAGAAATCGACTTCCTTGGCTATTATTCCTCATGTTATCTGCGACTATAACAGGTCTAATCTTAACTCACTATGATCCAGTCATAGCTATTATGCCTATTCTAGTTACTGTAATACCTATGCTTATGGGTACAGGTGGAAACTGTGGTTCTCAAAGTTCATCACTCATTATTCGTGGATTATCTGTCGACGAGATTGAATTTACAGATATATTTAAAATAATATATAAAGAATGTCGCATTGCACTTACAGTTGGAATCACACTAGCAATTATCAATGGCATACGAGTGATGATTATGTATCAAAATTTCGAATTAGCACTTATGCTAGGTATTAGTTTGATTATTACTATATTAATGGCAAAACTTGTAGGCTGTTCATTACCACTTCTTGCGGTCAAATTAGGTCTTGACCCAGCAATTATGGCAGCGCCTATCATTACCACTTTAGTAGATTCTGGATCCATGTTTATTCTGTTCCAAATTGCTACTATTATATACCTATAATACCCGTGAAATTATTAACATATTAGATAAAATTTTAACGAAAAACCCCGTGTTTTCAAGGATTGCTTCACTTTTGTGAAATAGTCCTTGTTTTTTTGAAATGTTTTTATTTTTAGACATCACAACCTCTTGTATACAGTATTTTTTTGCGTTATAATGTGCGTAACAAAAGAAAGGAGTCCTTGTGTAATGGGATTTATAGACGAAATTAAGGCGAAAGCCAAACAGAATTTAAAAACAATTGTTTTACCTGAAACTGAAGACGTAAGAACTTATAAAGCAGCCGAAGCAGTTTTAAAAGAAGGAACAGCGAATCTAATACTTGTAGGTAGCCAAGCAGAAATTGATAAGAACGGTGCGGATTACGACTTAACCGGCGCTACAATTATTGATCCAGCAACTTCTGATAAAACAGCAGGATATGTTGCTTTACTAACAGAATTGCGTAAGTCGAAAGGTATGACAAAAGAACAAGCGAACGAGTTGTTACTCACAAACTATCTTTATTATGGAGTTATGATGGTTAAAACCGGGGATGCTGATGGTATGGTCTCAGGTGCTTGTCACTCTACAGCAGATACGCTTAGACCATGTTTGCAAATTTTAAAAACAAAACCTGGTACGAAATTAGTATCTTCATTCTTTGTAATGGTAGTACCGGATTGTGACATGGGTGAAAACGGAACATTTGTATTCTCTGATTGTGGATTAGAACAAAATCCTACAGCTGATAAATTAGCAGCTATTGCAGGATCAGCAGCAGAATCTTTTGAATTACTTGTAGGTGCAGAACCTAAAGTAGCTATGTTGTCACATTCATCAATGGGGAGTGCAAAACATGCTGATGTTGATAAGGTAGTTGAAGCAACAAAATTAGCAAAAGAGGCATATCCTGAATTAGCTCTTGATGGCGAATTACAATTAGATGCAGCAATTGTTCCTGAAATTGGAGAGTCAAAAGCACCAAATAGTAAAGTAGCTGGTCATGCAAATGTACTTGTATTCCCAGATTTAGATGCTGGAAATATAGGATACAAATTAGTCCAAAGACTTGCAAAAGCAGAAGCTTACGGACCGTTAACTCAAGGAATTGCCAAGCCAGTAAATGATTTATCTCGTGGCTGTAGCGCTGAAGACATTGTAGGTGTTGTTGCTATTACGGCAGTACAAGCACAGGCAGAACAATAAGGTAAAGTAAATAAAATATTAGTGTCCTATGCAACGTAGGATTTATGGAGGAAAAATAATGAATATATTAGTAATTAACTGTGGTAGCTCATCTTTAAAATTTCAATTAATTGATGCAAAATCAGAATCTGTATTAGCAAAAGGGATCTGTGAAAGAATCGGGATTGATGGTCAATTTGTATACCAACCAGAAGGCAGCGAGAAAGCTAAAAGTCAAAAAGACATGCCTACACATAAGCAAGCAATCGGTTTCGTTTTAGAAGCATTAACAAATCCAGAAACAGGCGTATTAAAAAGTTTGGAAGAAATCGGTGCAGTAGGTCATCGCGTTGTACATGGTGGAGAAAAGTTCACTAGCTCTGTAGTTATTAACGATGAAGTTATTGAAAAAGTAGAATCTTGTAACGATTTAGCACCACTTCACAACCCAGCAAATATTATCGGAATTAGAGCTTGTCAAGAATTAATGCCTGGAACACCTATGGTAGGAGTTTTTGATACAGCATTCCACCAAACAATGCCAAAAGAAGCATACATGTATGGTCTTCCATATGAGTATTATGAAAAATATGGAGTTAGAAAATATGGATTCCACGGAACAAGCCACAGCTTCGTATCTAAGAGAATTTGCGAATTCTTAGGACAAGATTTAGCTACAACTAAGACTGTTGTTTGTCACTTAGGAAATGGCTCAAGCATCTGTGCAGTTAATGGTGGTAAATCAATAGATACTTCTATGGGATTAACACCACTTGAAGGTGTTGTAATGGGTACTCGTTGTGGAGATATCGATCCTGCAATTCTTGATTTTATTATGAAAAAAGAAAATCTTTCTATCGATGAAATGATGGATGTATTGAATAAAAAATCTGGAGTATATGGTCTTTCAGGTTACAATTCAAGTGACTTTAGAGATTTAACAGATTCATTATTAGCTGGTGATGAAAAAGCACGAGTTGCATTAAAAGTATTCTCTTATACAGTAGCTAAAGTGGTAGGAAGCTACATTACAGCTATGAACGGTGTTGATAATATCGTATTCACAGCTGGTATCGGAGAAAATGATGAGTTAGTTCGTAAAGATGTATTTGAATACTTAGGATTTTTAGGAGTTGAATTAGATCTTGAGAAAAATGATATGAGAGGCAAAGAATTAATTATTTCTAAACCTGGCTCAAAAGTTACAGTTGCAGTTATTCCAACAAACGAAGAATTAGCAATTGCAAGAGAAACATTAGAATTAGTAAAATAATCACATACATATATTTAAATGCATAACTTACAAAATCTAGTAATTACTGTATTGACAAATATAGATTACGTGATATAATAGTTTAGGTGTGAATAGGAGAGAAGTATGATAATTAACCTATTAAGTGTCGTTGCGGTTGATGATAACACAGTACAGAATACGGTATCATTTGAAAGTGATTTTATAGAGCATACATTGGGGAGTTTTCGAGTTGTTGAAAAATCTGATTTTGTGTTAACTATAAAACATATAAAAGATAATCAAGTTCTGTTATCTGGTGAAACAGAGTTTAAGGTAGAAATACCTTGTGACAGATGTTTGAAACCAACTGAAAAGTCTATATCGATAACTATTGATAAAGATATTAAGTTAAACGAACTCGATGATGACATACGCATGATTGAAGAAAAGAATTATATTGACGGATATAATCTAGACGTAGACAAAGTACTCCTATGTGAGATTTTGATAGGATGGCCGATGAAGATTCTATGTTGCGACAACTGTGAAGGTGTTTGCAACGTATGTGGTCAAAACCTAAACGAAGGAACCTGTAGCTGCGAAGATACGGGGATCGACCCTAGAATGTCAGTTATCCGCGATGTTTTTAAGAATTTTAAGGAGGTGTAACCTATGTCAATTTGTCCAAAGAATAAATCTTCTAAAGGTAGAAGAGATAAGAGAAGAGCTAACTGGAAAATGAGTGCTCCAAACTTAGTAAAATGCAGTAAATGTGGTGAATTAATGATGCCTCATAGAGTGTGTAAAGCTTGTGGAAGCTACAACAAAAAAGAAATTATCGCTCAAGCATAATATGAACAAAGCAAGTGATTTGACGTAGAAACTTATAGTTTCTACGTCTTTTTTCTTGATTTTTCAATTGATGTTTAGTAGAATTGAAAGAGTAATGCTAGGAGGTAGATGCATGTTAGAATATACAACAATAGCAGTAGATGCTATGGGTGGAGACAATGCCCCATATGAGATAGTAAGAGGTGCTGTCGGTGCTGTAAATCAACGCAAGGATTTAAAGGTTATTTTATTAGGTCAACAGGAATTAATTAAGGAAGAACTAAGTAAAAGTCAGTATAATAATGAGCAGATTACGATAGTTCCTACAACTGAAGTAATCAAAACAGCAGAATCACCAGTAGTCGCGATTAAATCAAAGAAAGACTCTTCTATCGTAGTAGGTATGAAATTAGTAAAAGAAGGCGTAGCCGATGGCTTTGTTTCTGCTGGAAGCAGTGGTGCAATTCTTGTTGGTGGACAGGTTCTGATTGGACGAATCAAAGGGGTTCAAAGGCCTGCACTAGCACCTGTTATTCCAACAAAAGACGGATTTTCACTGTTGATTGATTGTGGTGCTAACGTTGATGCTCGTTCTTCTCATTTAGTACAATTTGCAAAGATGGGTTCCATCTATATGGAACATATTATGGGCGTTAAATCACCTAAGGTTGGTATTGCAAATATTGGTGCTGAAGAAGAAAAGGGGAATGCGCTTGTAAAAGAAACATTTCCACTACTAAAAGCGTGTGAAGATATTAATTTCGTAGGAAGTGTTGAAGCTAGAGATATTCCACATGGTGCAGTAGACGTTGTCGTATGTGAAGCATTCACAGGCAATTGTATTCTCAAGACTTATGAAGGAGTAGGTACTGTATTACTTGATAAAATCAAAGAAGGTATGATGACATCCCTAAAAAGTAAGATAGGTGCATTATTAGTAAAATCAGCACTCAAGGAAACTTTGAAGGCTTTTGATTTAAGTGAATATGGCGGTGCCCCATTGTTAGGGTTACGAGGACTTGTTGTTAAGGCACATGGTTCTTCAACAGCAAAAGAAATTACAACTTCTATCATGCAATGTGTTACATTTAAAGAACAAAAGATTAACGAAAAAATAAGTGAATTAATCAATGAACAACCAAAAGAACAAAATTAGATGTGGAGGATATGAGTATGGAATTCGAAAAAATAAGAGAAATTATAGTGGACGTATTAAATGTGGAGCAAAATGACGTAAATTTAAACACAACATTTGTAGATGACTTAGGAGCAGATTCCTTGGATATTTTCCAAATTGTAACTGGAATTGAAGACGAGTTTAACATCGAAATTTCTACTGAAGATGCAGAAAACATCAAGACTGTTGGTGATGCGGTAGAACAAATCAAAAATGCAATCAACTAATACATAAATAAGAAAAACCCGCAATGGGTTTTTCTTATTTATGTATAGGTTAAAATTATTTAAAGTTTTTAGATCAAAGAAAGGAAAATATGGATAATATAAACGAAATACAAAAAATTATAAAGTATCAATTTAATCATACAAACCTATTAATACAAGCATTGATGCATAGCTCGTATATAAACGAAAAACATTTACCAAAACATGAGTGTAATGAGCGATTAGAATTTTTAGGTGATGCCGTACTAGAATTGATATCTAGTGAGTATTTATTCAATAATAACAACAAAATGCCAGAAGGTGAATTAACTAAAAATAGAGCAAGTATGGTTTGCGAGCAATCTTTAGCCTTTTGTGCAAGAGAAATTAATATGGGTAAGTTCCTACTTCTAGGTAAAGGTGAAGAAGTGACTGGAGGGCGTAATCGAGATTCGATCACATCAGATGCGCTAGAAGCGCTAATAGGAGCTATTTATTTAGATGGTGGTTTTGCTAGTGCAAAAGAGTTTATTTACAATTTTGTATTAAATGATTTAGACAAGAAAAAACTCTTTTATGATAGCAAGACTATCTTGCAAGAAGTTGTGCAAGGTCGTTATAATGAAAATATTATTTATCAGCTAATAAAAGAAGATGGTCCTGATCACAATAAAAGCTTTGAAATCGAAGTTAGAATCGGGGATAAAGCTTTTGGAAAAGGCATTGGCAGAACAAAAAAATTAGCAGAACAAAATGCTGCATATCAAGCTTTACTAGAATTAAACAAGAGAAAATAATAGGTGGAACATGTATTTAAAAAATATTGAGATACAAGGATTTAAATCATTTGCAAGAAAGATTGTGTTTGATTTTCATGAAGGGATTACTGGAATAGTTGGTCCAAACGGAAGTGGTAAAAGTAATGTAGCTGATGCTGTACGATGGGTATTTGGAGAGCAGAAAGTGAAGCAATTACGTGGTGGTACCATGCAAGATGTTATCTTTTCAGGTACCGAAACTAGAAAACCATTAAGTTATGCTTCCGTATCTATCACATTAGATAATTCAGATCACCAACTAGCTGTAGACTACGAGGAAGTAACAGTGACTCGTAAATTATTTCGTTCTGGAGAAAGTGAATACGCAATCAATGGGAGCAACTGCAGATTAAAAGATATTAACGAATTATTTTATGATACTGGTATCGGTAAAGAAGGATATTCTATCATTGGACAAGGACAGATTGATAAAATTTTGAGCGGAAAACCAGAAGATCGACGAGAACTATTCGACGAAGCGGCAGGAATTGTAAAGTTTAAAAAACGCAAGAATCTATCCGTAAAGAAATTAGAAGATGAACGCCAAAACTTACTTCGAGTAAATGATATTTTAAGTGAGATTGAAAAGCGAGTTGGCCCATTAGAAAAACAAGCAAATACTGCAAAAGAATATTTAAATAAAAAACAAGATTTAAAAGTTTATGATATTAATATGTTTTTACTAGAAGCAGAACGAATCAAGATTCAGATGAAGGAATTAGACGATAATATTGATATTATAAAAAATGATTACAAAATGACAGAAGAAAATTATTCATCAATGAAAGATGAATATGAAGCTGCAGAAGATGAAATAGACAGCATTGACGGAAAGATTGAAAAGCTTAAGCAGCAACTGAATGAGACAAACCTCTTAAAACAACAACTTGAGGGTAAGATTGCCGTTTTGAACGAAAAAATAAATACGGTAAAAATCAATGATGAACATATAGAAAATCGTGTTACTATCATTCAAGAAGAAATTACTACTCGAGAGTCTGAAAAAGAAGAAACTAGTTTCGAACTAGAAAATACTACGACTCAACTTGAGGAAGAATCGAAAAAAGCTACAGTAGCTAAGAGTAAATTAAGTTCACTACAAGAAGAAATTCTTACACTTTCTACATATTCTGAATCATTGAAGCAAGCGATTATTGACTTATTAAATGAAAGAGCTTCTACAAAAGCAAAAATCCAACGGTTTGATACCATGCTAGAACAAGGAGAACTTCGTAAAGAACAGATATCACAAAAATTAGTTGAAATACAAAGCGAGAAACTTTCACACCAAAAGTTATTAGAACACCATAAACTTGAATTATCGAGTGTATCAACAAAGATTTCTCTATTAAAAGATCAAATTACGAACGATGAAGATTGTATTCATGAATTTCAACAAAAATTAGATGAAAATTCAAAACAATTGCAAACAAGCCAGACGATGTTTCACCGTGAGCAATCCAGACTAGAATCTCTAAAAAATATGACGGAGCGATATGATGGATATGGCAATAGTATTCGTAAAGTCATGGAGCGTAAAAAACAAGTTCCTGGATTATTAGGTGTTGTTGCGGATATTATTAAAGCTGAAAAAAAATACGAAATTGCAGTGGAAACAGCACTTGGTGGCAGCATACAAAATATTGTTACAGATTCAGAATCTACAGCTAAACAAATGGTAAAATATTTGAAAGACAACAAATTAGGTCGTGCTACATTTCTTCCTTTAACAAGTATAAAAGGCGGAAAAAACATTCGATATCCTGAAGTCCTTAAAGAAAATGGCGTACATGGAATCGCAAGTGATTTAGTTTCTGTAGATACTAATTATAAAAATTTATCCGAAAATTTACTAGGACGAACAATTGTCGTTGAAACAATTGATATTGGAATCACTTTAGGTAGAAAATATCAACATAGCTTAAGAATTGTAACCTTAGAAGGTGAATTATTAAATCCAGGTGGTTCTATCACCGGTGGTGCGTTTAAAAACACAAGTAATTTACTAGGACGTAGACGTGAAATAGAAGATTTAGAGATACAAGTATTATCACTTAAATCAACACTTGATCAGTTGGTTCACACTATTGAAGACACAAAAAACTCACGTACAAAAACCTACCAACATCTCGATTCAATTAAAAGTGAATTACAAGAAGTAAATGTTCAAGAGAATACATTCAAAATGAAAATTTCGCAACTGGAATCAAAAATAGGTGAAGTAGATACACAACATAAAGAAATTATGATTGAATGCGATGAATTAGAACACCAAACCTTCAATATAAAAGATAATGTACAAGAGATTCAAAGCGAACTAGAAACCTCTGAGTCACAAGAAAAGAGTAATGCTATTATTATCAAGGAAACCCAAGAAAAAATAGAGGCACTAAAATTATTAGAAACAGAAGCTATCACCCAAAACGAGGTGATAAACTTATCACTAGCACGTGCAAAACAAAGCTACGATTTTATTAATTCGAATTATAATCGTCTCGAACAAGAGTTAGCAAAGTTAACATTAGAACTAGAAGAGTTGAACTCCAATAAAGGAAATGCCTCAACTGAAATAAATGAAAAAATCCAAGAGATTAAAAATATTCAAGAAACGATTGAAACATCCCAAGAATTATTTGTTGAAATTAATGATGAAATCAAATTACAAACAGAGCAAAAAGAAGCTTTAACACAAAAGCACAGATTTTTACTTAATAAACGAGAATTGATATCTAAACAACTTGCTGATTTAGACAAGGAATTATTCAGATTATCAAATCGAATGGAATCTTACGAAGAGATGGCAGAAAAAAACATCAACTACATGTGGGAAGAATATGAAATTACCTATAATTATGCTTTGGAACTTCGTAATCCTAATATGACCGATTTGGAACAAATGAAACGAACAATCAAAGAGTTAAAAGCGGATATTAAAGCCCTTGGTACTATCAATGTCAATTCTATTGAAGAATATAAAGAGGTTTCAGAGCGTTACACCTTCTTAAAGACTCAACACGACGATTTAATAGAAGCAGAGGGAACTTTATTAGCTATTATCCAAGAACTAGACATTGCTATGCGTGAGCAATTCAAGGAGCAATTTACATTAATTAGTATTGAGTATGACAGAGTATTCAAACAGTTATTCGGCGGAGGAAAAGGAACACTTGAATTAATGGATAGTGAAGATATTCTAGATGCTGGAGTGAAAATAATTGCACAACCACCAGGTAAAAAATTGCAGAATATGATGCAGTTATCAGGTGGAGAAAAAGCATTAACAGCAATTTCATTATTATTTGCTATTCAGAATTTAAAACCGTCTCCATTCTGCTTATTGGATGAGATTGAAGCAGCGCTAGATGATTCCAATGTAGTTCGCTTCGCACAATATTTACATAAACTAACGAAACATACGCAATTTATCGTTATTACACACCGTCGAGGCACTATGACGGCGGCTGATCGTCTATATGGGATTACAATGCAAGAAAAAGGTGTGTCTACACTTGTATCTGTTGATTTACTTCATGATGAACTAGAGCAATAGTTAACACAATGTAAATCAAGAAAATAATGTATGAATTATAAATGAAATAGGAGAAATTATGGCAGAAGGATTTTTTAAGAAACTTGTCGATGGACTGAGTAAAACAAGAGATAATATTGTGTCAAATATGAATTCTATCTTTAGTGGATTCTCTAATATTGACGATGATTTTTATGAAGAATTAGAAGAAATCCTGATAATGGGAGATTTAGGAGTTCGAACAACAGATAATATTATAGAGAATCTAAAAGAAGAGGTTAAAAAGCAAGGAATCAAAGAACCAGAAGCTTGCAGACAAATACTGATAGACAGTATCAAAGAACAAATGGATGTTGGCGAAACTGCATATGAATTCGAGAATAAAACATCTGTTGTACTTGTTATAGGAGTAAATGGAGTTGGGAAAACAACTACCGTAGGAAAACTAGCAGGCAAACTTCGTGACGAAGGAAAGAAAGTTGTATTGGCCGCCGCTGATACATTTCGAGCTGCTGCTGGTGAACAGCTTGCAGAATGGGCAAATCGTGCAAATGCTGACTTAATAGGTGGTCAAGATGGAGCAGACCCAGCAGCTATAATTTTTGATGCTGTTGCTGCAGCGAAATCGCGAAAAGCAGATGTTCTGCTATGCGACACGGCTGGTCGATTACACAACAAGAAAAATCTCATGGAAGAATTGAAGAAAATCAGTAGAGTATTAGACAGAGAATTTCCTGATGCTCATCGTGAAACAATTGTTGTACTTGATGGAACAACTGGTCAAAATGCATTGTCACAAGCAAAAGAATTTAGCGAAGTAGCTAATATCACCGGTGTTGTATTAACTAAAATGGATGGGACTGCAAAGGGTGGTATTGCTATTGCTATTCAATCAGAACTTGGAATTCCTGTCAAATATATTGGGGTTGGCGAGAAGATAGAAGACTTGCAAAAATTCAATGCGAGCGAATTTGTAGATGCCTTATTCTACACCCAAGAGTAACATCAAATGTTTAAGCAACATGGTATTCTGATACCCAGTTAGCTAGAGGAGGAAATATATGTTAACATTAGAAAAATTCGAAGAAGCAACTGAAATTGTTCAGAAAGTAACGAATAAAACAAAACTGATATACAGCGAATACTATAGCAATCAAACGAATGCGAAAGTATATTTAAAACCAGAAAATATGCAATACACAGGCGCTTATAAATTACGTGGTGCTTACTATAAAATCAGTACGCTAACCGAAGAAGAGCGAAGCAGAGGGTTGATTACTGCTTCTGCAGGTAATCACGCCCAAGGAGTTGCTTACGCAGCGAAGAAATTTGGTTGCAAAGCTACGATTGTAATGCCAACAGTAACACCACTTATCAAAGTGAATCGTACGAAAAGCTATGGCGCAAAAGTCGTGTTACACGGTGATGTATACGATGACGCTTGTGCGAAAGCTTTTGAATTAGCAGAAGAGCACGGATATACATTCGTTCATCCATTTAATGATTTAGATGTAGCAACTGGACAAGGTACTATCTCAATGGAGATTATTCAAGAGCTACCGACTGTAGATTATATTCTTGCACCAATTGGTGGTGGAGGACTCATTACAGGTGTTGCAACACTTGCGAAAATGCTAAATCCTAAGATTAAAATAATTGGTGTAGAGCCAGCTGAAGCCGCTAGTATGAAAGCCGCTTTAGCAGCGGGTGAAGTCGTAACACTACCTACTGCCAATACCATTGCTGATGGTACTGCTGTCAAACAAGTCGGATCATTAAACCTACCATACGTAAAAGAAAATGTAGATGAAATTATTACAATAGAAGATGACGAACTTATTGGCGCTTTTCTTGATATGGTAGAAAACCATAAAATGGTTGTCGAAAACAGCGGGTTACTTACTATTGCAGCTTTGAAACACAAAGATTTTACTGGCAAAAAAGTTGTTTCTATCTTAAGCGGTGGTAATATGGATGTTATAACAATGGCTTCTATCGTACAACACGGTTTAATTCAACGTGATCGTATATTCTCTGTTTCTGTTTTATTACCAGATAAAGCGGGTGAACTTGTAAAGGTCGCTGCTACGATAGCAAATGCAAATGGTAACGTCATCAAACTAGAACATAACCAGTTTGTTAGCATTAATCGAAATGCATCCGTTGAACTTCGTATTACAATGGAGGCATTTGGACCAGAACATAAAGAGGAAATTATGAAGGCATTAGATGAAGCAGGTTTAAAGCCAAAAGAAATTCGTGCAAAATTATATTAAATAGTATATAATAAAGTGGTTGTGAAAACGACCGTGTTAACGCAATAAAGTTTACATAATATTATTATATCAACCAGGGGGATTTGTGATGAGCAAAATTAGTATGACAACGCCATTAGTAGAAATGGATGGAGATGAAATGACACGTATTTTATGGAAGATTATCAAGGATGAATTATTACTTCCATACATTGATTTGAAGACAGAATACTATGATCTAGGATTAGAATATCGAAACGAAACCGATGACCAAGTAACCATAGATTCTGCCTTAGCAACGAAGAAATATGGCGTAGCTGTTAAATGTGCTACAATTACACCAAATGCTGCTAGAATGGAAGAATATACATTAAAAGAGATGTGGAAGAGTCCTAATGGGACTATTAGAGCGATTCTTGATGGAACAGTATTTAGAGCGCCTATCGTAGTAAAAGGAATTGAGCCATGCGTAAAATGCTGGAAGAAACCGATTACAATCGCACGTCATGCATATGGGGATGTTTACAAAGCGAGCGAGATGAAGATTCCAGCTGCGGGGAAAGTCGAAATAGTATACACAGCAGAAGATGGGACTGAAACAAAAGAATTAATTCATAACTTTACTAGTTCCGGAATCGTACAAGGTATGCATAACGTCAATGAATCTATTGATAGTTTTGCAAGAAGTTGCTTCAATTTTGCATTAGATACAAAACAAGATTTATGGTTCGCTACTAAAGACACCATTTCAAAGAAATATGATCATACATTTAAAGATATCTTTCAAGAAATCTACGATGCTGAGTACGATGAAAAATTCAAAGCTGTTGGTATCGAATACTTCTATACCTTAATTGACGATGCAGTAGCTCGTGTTATGAAATCAGAAGGTGGATATATCTGGGCTTGTAAAAACTATGATGGTGATGTTATGAGTGACATGGTATCCTCAGCATTTGGTTCATTAGCCATGATGACATCTGTATTGGTTTCACCAGAAGGATTCTATGAGTACGAAGCAGCACACGGAACAGTACAACGCCATTATTACAATCACTTACAAGGAGAAGAAACTTCAACCAACTCTGTAGCAACAATTTATGCTTGGACAGGTGCGCTTAGAAAACGTGGTGAATTAGATGGCAATAGCGAATTAATGGCATTTGCAGATAAACTAGATAAAGCAACCCTTCAAACAATAGAAGATGGGAAAATGACAAAAGACTTAGCACTTATAACAAGTATTGAGAATCCAACAGTACTAAATAGTGAAGAGTTTATAAAGGCGATTCGCGAGTATTTATAATTTTACTAATTAACAAAATTCATACCAATTTAGAATAGTACAACAAATATAAGCCAAGTCCATGTGATGAAACACTTAGGACTTGGCTTATATTTGTTATATGTTATATGAATAATTGAATTCTAATCTTCTAATAATTTAGTTACGCTTACTAATTTCACGCTTGTTACAAAGATGTCTGCAGCAGCAGCTAAATCATCTGGTGTTGGGAATGATGGTGCAATACGAATATTGCTATCCATTGGATCTTTGCCATATGGGAAAGTAGCACCTGCTCCTGTCATCACAAGTCCCGCCTCTTTCGCTTTTGCAACGATTTCTTTTGCACATCCTTCGAGTGCATCAAACGAAATGAAATAACCGCCTTTTGGTGCAATCCAGCTACCAATTTCTAATCCACCTAATTCTGCTTCTAGCACTTCGATTACTGCTTCAAATTTTGGTCTTAAGATATCACCATGTTTCATCATATGATCTTTCATTCCATCTATATCTTTAAAGAAACGTACGTGACGTAATTGATTTACTTTATCGTGACCGATGGTCTGGAATTGCATATAATTCTTGATATCTTTGATATTTGCAGTTGAAGAAGCAATAGCAGCTAATCCAGATCCTGGGAATGTTACTTTTGATGTCGAGATAAACTTATAGGCCATATCAGGATTTCCAGCTTTTTCACATTCAGATAACAATTCAAGAATTTCATCTTGGTCATCAGCATATAAGTGGTGGATGCTATAAGCATTATCCCAAAAGATACGGAAATCGCTAGCAGCTGGTTTAAGAGCAGCAAAACGTCTTACAGTCTCATCTGAGTATGAGATACCTTGTGGATTTGAATATTTAGGAACACACCAGATACCTTTGATGCTATCGTCATTTGTAACTAATTCTTCTATTACATCCATATCAGGACCAGTAGCAGTCATAGGAATATTAATCATTTCAATTCCGAAGCATTCTGTAATCGAGAAGTGTCTATCATATCCAGGTACCGGACACAAGAATTTCACTTTATCTAATTTGCACCAAGGAGTGCTTCCACATACTCCGTGAGTCATAGAACGACTAACTGTATCAAACATTATATTTAAACTAGAATTACCAAAAATAATTAATTGTTCTGGCGTAACTTCAGACATATCAGCCATCAATTTCTTAGCTTCAACAATCCCGTCTAAAATACCATAATTACGGCAATCAACACCTTCACTACATTTTAATTCTGAATCCTTGCCTAATACATCCATTAATCCTTTTGCGATGTCTAACTGAGCCGCAGCAGGTTTTCCACGAGACATATCGAAATTAAGTCCTTTAGCTTTAATTTCAGCATATTGAGCTTCTAATTCACTTTTTAAATTCACTAATTCTTCTTTACTTAATTGACTATATGGTTTCATAATGTCCTCCTATTATTTAATAATTAACACACTATCGGTAGTTTATCAAAAGAATGACACGAAATCAAGTAAAACTTGCATAAATTTTATATATGCCATATAAATATGCACGAACAAAAAGAAGAATGCAAGTTCGGTAACCCGAACTTGCATTTTAATAATTTCTACAATCTAAAAACTTATGATTTTGAATATTTTTTTAATATTTTGATACTAATCTTGCAAATTTTCCCAGATACTATAGAGAACTTCCAGTTCCGAAATAATTTGCTCCTTCTCGGTAGTAAGCGCCAAACACTTTTCTACATCCGTGAAAATTTCAGTTTGTTGTAATAACATATCTATTTCCGCGTCTCGTTCTTCCAGTTCCATAATTTGATTTTCAGCCTTCTTAAGGTCATTTTCCCGTTTACGTTCAGCAGCTTGTTGTTCTTTTTGTTGCTTCCAATCGATTTTTATTTCAGAAGAAGCAGTAGTGGTTTCGTCGAATTCTTCTTTTTGCGGAGTCAAAACATCCTTTTTATCAATGTAGTAATCATAATTTCCGATATAATTTGTAAATGTTTCGTTTTTCAAATCCATGATTCTAGTTGCAGTTTGATTAATAAAATATCTATCATGTGAGACATAAAGTACAGTTCCTGTGTATCCAGAAATTGCTTGTTCTAAAATCTCCTTTGATTGTATATCTAGATGGTTTGTAGGTTCATCTAAAATCAAGAAATTCGCTTCTGATAGCATTAGTTTCGCGAGCGATACACGCCCTCGTTCTCCACCACTTAGATCGCCAATCCGTTTATATACATCATCACCGGTAAAAAGAAATGCTGCTAATGTATTACGAATTTGAGTATTCGTTAGATAAGGATATTCATCTGAAATTTCATCAAACATGTTCTTGTCCATATTTAACACATGATGCTCTTGGTCATAATAGCCAATTGCCACATTGCTTCCAAGGATAAATTCGCCTGCATCCGCTGGAATAATATCATTAAGAATCTTAAGTAATGTAGTTTTACCAGTTCCATTATCTCCGATAATAGCAACATGTTCCCCCCGTCTAATATCAAAATCAACAGATTGAAAAAGTACATGTTCATCGAAGGATTTACTGCAACCACGAACTGTTAAGACATCATTGCCACTTAAAATATTTGGTTCTAATGTAAAATGCATTTGTGTTTCTTCTGTAATCGGCTTTTCAATTCTATCTATTTTCGCCAATGTTTTCTCACGACTCTCAGCACGTTTAATCGATTTTTCACGGTTAAAGGATTTTAATTTTTCAATGACAGCTTCTTGATGTTTGATTTCTTGTTGTTGTTTAAAATATTCTTTCACTTTCATTTCTCGAAGCATAGCCTTCTTGCTAGCATAATCAGAATAATTTCCAGAGAACATGGATATTTGACCACGTTCAACTTCAACAACTTTTGTTACCACACGATTGATGAAATAGCGATCGTGGGATACGATAAGAACTGCGCCTTTATAGTTTGACAAATAGGTTTCTAACCAAGAAATCGAATTCATATCTAAGTGGTTCGTAGGCTCATCAAGTAAAAGTATATCTGGTTTTTTAAGTAATAACTTACCTAGTGACACCCTTGTTTTTTGGCCTCCTGACAATGCAGTGACTTCTTTCGTGAACTCACTTTCTTCAAAACCTAGTCCTTTTAATACCCCTGTAATCTCACTATTATATGCATATCCATTTTTTTGTTCAAAAAGGGTAGTTGAACGATGGTATTCACTTAATTGTTGCTCTAATTCTTCCCCTTTAGCCAAGTGCATCGATGCTTCTAAATCTCGAATTCTTTTTTCGAGTGCGATAATATCCGCTAGCGCAGTCGAAACTTCTTCAAAAATAGAATGTGCAGAGTTCATAACTTGATGCTGGGACAAATATCCAATACTTTTATCCTTTGATAAGATGACTGAACCATCATCCAATGGCTCTTCACCCATAATCATTTTTAATATGGTTGATTTTCCCGCACCGTTTGCTCCAACTAATGCAACTTTTTCTATATCTTCTATATGAAACGATCCATTCTTAACTATGACTTGATCGCCAAAAGATTTTTCTATTTGATTACATGCTAGTATCATATATACCTCCAAAATTTACATATCCTATATTATATAATAAAACCAAATAAAATCAAAGTTTAATTATTGAGCAATGATTCGTTATCCCAAATAATACACTAAAAAAGAAATTTTTGTTTTATTTTTTGAATAGAACGAGTATAATAAAAAAGATTAGGAGGAGGATGACATGAGAAAATACGTAATTACAACAGATGACACAACTGATTTACCACAAGAGTATTATCTAAAATATAATCTTAATTTACTTCATTTAAGCTATGTTGTTAATGATGTCACTTATGATAGTGTAGATCGTTCGATGTCTAACGAAGAGTTCTATGAGGCTATTCGAAATGGAGCAATGCCATTTACCCAACAGGTAAATCCTGAAAATAGCAGGATTTTATTTGATAAACTTGTACGGGAAGGCTTTGATATTATACATATCGCTTTTAGTTCAGGACTAAGTGGTACATATAATAGTGCCTGCATAGGAGCGGAAGAAGTAAGAGATGAATATCCAGATTCAAAAATAACCATTATTGACAGTCTTTGTGCATCTATGGGGGAAGGCTTATTAGTGTTAGAAGCATTAAAGCGTCAAGAAGCGGGAATGGAATATAACGAACTCGTTGACTGGATAGAAGCATCTAAATTGAAACTAGTTCATGATGTTGTAGCTGATGATTTATTTCACTTGCAGCGCGGTGGGCGCGTAAGTAAAGTCGCTGCAGTTGTAGGTTCTTCTTTAGGAGTTAAACCAATCATTCACCTAAATGAAAAAGGAAAATTAATTTCCTACTCAAAGCAACGTCACAAAACTTCCGCATTAAAATTTATAGCTAATAACCTAGAACAATCCATACAAAATCATGACGGATTAACGACGATTGCTATTTCACACAGTGCGTGTCCTGCCGATGCCGATAAACTTGCAAATCTTATTAGAGATAAAATCGGTGAGGCAGATATCATTATTAGTAATATTGGTCCAACCATTGGTTCACATACTGGAATTGGAACAGTTGCTTTATTTTATTTTGCGAATGATCGTAGCAAAAACTAGTACGATAATTTTTTAACAAGTGATTTGACTTTACGATTAATTTTATATATAATTATTTTATTACATGTAGAAAGGTGATTAATTGTGGAAGAGCGAGAGATTTCGAAAGCGGTAATCAAAAGATTACCACGGTACTATAGATACTTAGGTGAATTATTAGAAAATAGTGTAGAACGTATTTCTTCAAATGATTTAAGTATTCTTATGAAAGTTACTGCTTCTCAGATACGTCAAGATTTAAACAATTTTGGTGGGTTTGGACAACAAGGATATGGGTATAATGTTAAGTTTTTATACACCGAAATCGGTAAAATATTAGGGCTTGATGAAGATCATAATATTATTATTGTCGGTGCTGGAAATTTAGGACAAGCACTCGCAAATTATCCTGCATTCGAAAAAAGTGGTTTTATGCTAAAAGGTATTTTTGATGTAAATCCAAGATTACAAGGAGTTACCATTCGAGGGGTTGAGATTCGTCTAATGGACGAGGTGAAAGAATTCATTGTAGAACATAACATTGAAATCGCAGTTTTGACACTCCCAAAAACAAAAGCTATCGAAGTAGCGAATTTGTTAGTGGAATGTGGAGTGAAGGCTATTTGGAATTTTGCACATACTGATTTGCATGTTCCAGATGACATTATTGTTGAAAATGTTCACTTGTCAGAGAGTTTGATGCGTTTATCATACAATATCAGTAGTCGAGAGGAAAATAAGGAAAATTAAGATGATTGTTGGAATAGGAACAGATCTTATTGAAATTGAGCGTGTACGAAAGGCTTGTCAAAAGCAAGCTTTTTATACACGTTGTTTTTCGGTTAGAGAACAAGAACTAATAAAAGAAAACATGTCAAAAGCTGCCGGTAATTGGGCTGTTAAAGAATCTATAGGAAAATGTTTTGGCACGGGCATTTCTGGATTTCAATTAAATGAAATCGAAGTGTTGAGAGATAAAAAAGGAAAGCCTTATGTTGAACTTTACGGTAGTGCACAGAATCTTTGTGCGCAATTAGAAATTGATACCATTCATGTTTCAATTACCAATACAGAGGATTATGCAATAGCATATGTAATAGCAGAAAGGAATAGAGATTATGCAAGTAGTTAGTTATACACGTGGTTATGCAACGATAAATTTAGATTCAATTCAGCAAAATATTGAATCTATGAAATCAAACTTACACGAAAATACTCAGATGATGCTCATCGTCAAAGCAGATGGATATGGACATGGTGCAATTCCAGTTGCAAAAACATTTGAAAGTATCGATTATATCTGGGGTTTTGGGGTTGCTACATTAGATGAAGGTATTATCTTACGAAATGCAGGTATTACAAAACCAATTCTTATTCTAGGTTGTGTTTTTCCAGAGCAATATGCAGAAGTGTTGCAACACGATATTCGTATTAATATTTATAATGAAGAAATGGCACAAGAAATTTCTAGACTAGCAAAACTAGCAAACACTTCCGTTCATATGCACATAAAAATCGATAGCGGTATGACAAGGTTAGGATTTTTATGCAATGATGAATCTTTAGATAGTATTGAGGCAATTTCTAAATTAGATAATGTTATATTAGAAGGAATCTTTACACATTTCGCCAAAGCTGATGAAGAAGATAAAACATACACTAATCTACAATTCGAAGCATTTCTTCATATGATTAATTCTCTTGAAGCACGAAATATCTTCTTTGAATTAAAACACTGTTCCAATAGTGCTGGAATTATTGATCATCCAGAATGTAATATGGATATTGTACGTGCTGGTATCTCTTTGTATGGATTGTATCCTTCAGAAGAGGTTTTAGATACCCAGGTACCATTAGTACCAGCACTATCATTCATTAGTTCTATCGCATCTATTAAAGAAATCAAAGCTGGAACAGCTGTGAGTTATGGCGGAATATTTAAAGCACTTCAGGACATGAAGATTGCAACAGTGCCTATCGGATATGCTGATGGATATGCACGTTCCCTATCTAATCAAGGGTATGTCCTTGTTAATGGAAGAAAAGCACCGATAATTGGTAGGATTTGTATGGATCAATTTATGATTGATGTTACTGCAATTGACGATGCGGCATTTATGACTCCTGTTGTATTAATTGGCGAATCCGATGGAGTGAAACTTCCAGTGGAAACATTAAGCGAGATTTCTGGTCGCTTTAATTATGAGTTCATATGCGGGATTAACAAAAGAATTCCACGGATTTATATAAAAAATGGGGAAATAGAAGACCAAATTGATTATTTTGCATAGATTATATTAGAATACTTTCGATAAAATATGGTCATAATATTAGTATTATAAATGATATCGGAGTGTGAATAATGTGTTAGTGAGACGAGGAGATGTATTCTATGCAGATTTAAGCCCTGTAATAGGCTCAGAACAAGGCGGAATTCGCCCAGTTCTAATTATACAAAATAATGTAGGTAATAAACATAGCCCAACTGTAATATGTGCCGCGATTACCTCAAAAATGAATAAAGCAAAATTACCTACACACGTTGAAATAAGTAGTAGTAGATATGGAATAGTTAAAAATTCAGTTATTCTACTAGAACAACTTAGAACGATAGATAAAAAAAGATTAAGAGATTTGGTATGTCGAACAGATAATGAACTAATGAATAAAGTAAATGAAGCTCTAACAACAAGTCTAGATCTTCATACATAAGATTGATTGCAAGGCAAGAGATAGACAATAGATATGAATAGATTTCGCTGTCTCGAAATCCTTATGAATAAAGGGGTGTAGCACTTGTAAAAAAATAAATCGCCACTAATTATGACGTAAATATAGGCTTTTAAGGGTAAAGTAATGACAAAAA
>JAWXVA010000120.1:0-7327 GCA_044425815.1 Eubacteriales bacterium | reverse complement strand
TGAGTATCAAAGTACGCGCCTACAATGGTACCAGTGCTATCATCAATAGCTGCATGAAGATGTACTTTCGTATCGCCAAACCAAAGATGAACCGAAGCATCCATTTGAATCATTTCACCGAAATAAGCACAACGTGGACGTCGTGAGTGAGAATCTTCTATATGAACAATACTAGCTTCAATGAGTTTCTTCTCTTTTTTAGATTTTGTTGTCTTGTGTAAATCATGCAGTAACTTTTTCATATGCTTTTTTGTGCGTCTAGTTGCACGAGGTGAAAGAATGTATTCCTCAAATAATAATTTACGAAGTGTAGCTGGTGATATTTTGATATTGTCATGTTTTAGTAGAAGTTCACAACAGTGTGCGAAATTGCAATCCCAGTACTTATTATTGTATATAGAAATGATATCTGCCTTCTGAGCATCGGTAAGAGCGTGCGCAGGCTTACGACCTTTATTGCCGTGAATGAATCCTTCTTTTCCTTTGGTTTTGTACTTCTGTAGTAAACGATTAATGTGTCTGATAGTACAGCCTATTTTAACTGAAGCATACTCTTTGGAGATATGACCCTCGGCAAGTCGTTTGATGATTTCGTATTGTTCTTGATTTTTCATTGATAATGTAACCTTTCTCATAGATGTCTCCTCTTAAAATGTAATGAGGGATGATTATACCACACATCGCAAGTTGGGACATAATCACATGTGGTATATAAGGACATTATCATGTTTGCTTCAGATTCAGAGCTGACGATGAAGAAAAATGCTTGATATTTGAATTTGTTTGTGGTAGTATAATCAATACTATATATTTGGGGATTGGTAACAAAAAATGCAATTTAACATAATATGGTGTATAGGTAATTAAGAGTACCTAAGACAGTAGGTGTGTAACGTAATTTCCTGCCGAGGGAAGAATTGAGGGATTTTTATGTATAATATGAGCAATAATATAAGAAAAAGTATAGAACGTATCGTGGGAATGCCAATTGATAAAATACGTATTATGACGCAAGATGAAGAGCGTGCACAGGTAAGAAAAATCTCTTCTAAGGATTTACATTTTTCTAAACGTAGTCGAAAAAGCGTATACGGAAGAGGAAATCCATTATTAGCGAGGAAGAAATATAGAACTATTGACTATATTGATGGAAAAATAAACGATATGGTAAAGGGAAAATTTTAAAGTGAGGGAATATTTAGAATGGTAAAAACAACAGAAATGCATCAGATAGAACGAGAAATATATGAAGAATACCAAACAAAAATTATTCCTTTTATAGTTACTTTGGAAGCACTTGATGGAGAGTTTCCAGTAGAAATATTAAACGAAATCAGAGCGATATTTACGCATTTTTCAGTGTATAAACTTGAAAATTCTGACAATGATTTACATTTAGCACTAAGACACTTAAGAAGAGCAATTTTAGATTGTCATAAATATGTTTGCGTGTCCATAGAGGAAAATATCAAAATGTTTCGTCATGAATATAGGAATGTTAATTTAAGTCTTGCAGATAATGGTAAATTTTTACCCACACTTAACAAATTGCACCAAGTAGCAAGAGGTAAAGTAATAGAAGCTAAGCGATTTGAAAGTGGGCAAAAAAACACCTCAAACGATAAAGAAGAAGAAACTGATTTATTATATCAAAAATATGAAGAGGCATGGACGGCTTATGATGATTTAGATAAGTTTCTCGAAGAATCTAATCAAGCTATTGGATTCGCAAGCAATCAATCAAAAAAAGCATCTATATTCAATAAGGTTTCTCTAGCTATAGGAATGATAGGTATTTTAGTAGGTGTAATTGGTATTTTGCTTTAGTAAATATATACATATGTAATAACAGAGGAGTTGTCATGAATTGCAAATCAATTGGGAATCTTAAGAAATTATTGATTTAGTTCACTTTACAACTGGAGCTACAGGAAAGTCCATAGAAAAATCCTCTTAGATTAGTAGTTATTGTACATTAATCTAAGAGGACTTGTATCTAGTTAATACAAAACTTGTTACAGACGCTAATCCGTACTCTCACTAAAACATCAAATCAATCTCTTTGATATTATCATCGTCAAGGTACCCGTATTATCCGCATATCCTGCCCCATACGCTCTATTAACATCATCATTGGAAGCAAGATATAGGCGTCCTTTCGCAGAAGGAATCACTTGTTGCATACCTACATAGAATATTTCACCATTTTCTCCAATTTTCCCGACGACGCATCCTTCAGCTTTGCCTGGTAAGAGATAGCCCTCTTTCGCAATAATCTGCGTTCCGCTGGCATCACTGTCCCAGTAGCTAACACGCCATTTTCCTGACAGATAATTAATAGTCACTTTCTCGTCTTCTTCTATCTCTATGCCACTATCATTCCATAGTTTGTCTGCATGGATGTTTATAATGGTCACATATAAAATAGAGATCGCTTTATCAATATTTTCACCAAGACAATATTTTGATAATATATTATGCATTTCTATTTCTGTCAACTCCGGAAACATACTTTCATCCAATAAGATACCACCTATAATAACCGATTTAAACGCTTCTTGTATGTTTTTGCTCAAAGCTTCTGCAATTTCGGATTCTTTAAATCCCGCATCTTTTAATAATTGAGCATACTCTAGTGGAGTGATTTCATTGAATAATTGAGTTAAAAAATTCTCCCATTCGAGATTACTTATCTCACTCATCTCATATTTATTTTTTGCGATTTTTAAGGTTGTTATTAATTCCATTTTTACACCTCTTTCTTCAAATGCAGCGAACACCTCCATATAAGAATAACCTATGCCACACATACATATAAGAATTTCCACTCCGCTTATATTTGGAAAATAATCGAAAACATTTCTTAAACATAAGAAAGCTGAATCACCATCATCATGACAAGCCTTCACTATACTTTCTTTCGTATGCAAGCCTCCATAAGTCTTTAGTAAAAATTCCATAGCAGTAGTGTCTTTTATAGTACTATCTCGTTTCAGTAATAGCTGATAACATTCACGAACAGTATTCCCTTTTTGGTGAGCTATTTTAATAATTTCTTTATAAGTAATGGTTACAAATTCATTTAACAAACTCCAATCACTATGAAGGCGATCCGTCTCATCATCACTGTGCATGGCACGTATAGCTATGTACACAGTTCCATAAATCAGATATTCTAATATTTCAAAGGTAGGTGCTTGTTTCCCAACGGTATAGGTTAAGAAAACATTACTTCGAGTAGCAAACGCATCGTTCGTCCAAGCGATGTCTACTTTATAAGCAACTGCTCCTGCCACTTCATTAATCACTATACTTAATTCACCCTGACTTTCGCTAGCCACAAATGTAGGAATCTTTAATTTCGTTCCTTCCTCATAAGATTTTCCGGATCCAGCCGCAACTGCAATAGCGGTAATACCACCTACTACAGCTGCAATTTCTTCAGATGATTCAGCAAATGTACTTGATGCTCCCGAAGCTACAATTTCCGCAGCTGGCGCAGCAGCGCTTCCTCCCGAAGTACTTTGTGCAATATCTGGGACTGCTTCTTTTGGTATAATCTTTTTACATGCTAGGTTTCCTAGTGTGGTCACGCCAGTTTCCAAGACTAATTTTGCAAGTACAACTTTCATAACATCATAATTAGAGTCATCAAATAGTTGCTCGATAATCTTACTTGGTAGTGATATTATTCCGCTACCCAAGTTAGAAAAAAAGGTTGTTTTATCCATATCAATAGATAATAATTCTCGGACTACAAGCGTTGCAAATTGATGATTTCCATCCTTAAAATTCACCTCTATATCAAAGCTTAATACATAGCAAGTTCCAGATTTTCCTATAGATGGTGTGAAAGTTACATCCGTTTTAATCTTCGTAGTAAGATTTGCAAAAATAGCTTCACAATCCCCAGGGATGTTATCATAATATTTCTTTAATTCGTGCAAGAAATCAAAATCCCCAAGTTGAAACAGCGATGTATCAGCAAAAGAAAATCCAGATTTACTTGAGTAGGATAAAGTGCATTTCATATCCCGCAATGACTCTATAGGTAGATAAAAGTCTCTACATATAATCGCCCATTCCTTTTCTGAATGCATATATTCTACGATGATATTTTCCAACTCTATGCCGACGAAATTAATACTCGCATCCAACTCGAATCGTACTTCTTGATCCAAGTTACTCGCACTATTAATATCTAAATTGAAAATCGGACCTTCATGTTCTTTCCCGCTAAACACCAAGAACTCTAAATCGATAGGGGCTGCAATGATTAGACATAGCTTAGCCAAGGTGTCCTTATTATTTAACCAGTGAAACTTCCCTTTTAATCCAAACTTTGCACCTAGAATCGTAATCTCTGCATCAAATGCAATTTCAATATTAGAATCATTCTTATAATATAAACTCGACCCTTCCCGTAGTGCAAAATCGAATAATGAATATTGGAAGCCATCTAATTTAAAAATGAAGCATAATATTGCAGATAAACAGATTCCTTCTTCTAATAAAATCCAAGTCTCTGTCAACGCACTGTTCTCAAAAGAAATTCTTGCTGACGTATGTATACCCCATAATTCAACCTCGGCAAAAATATAATAAAAGCTCTCACTTTTATCGTAGGTTTCTTCGAATTTTAATCCCAAATTATAAAATTTAACATCCATTAAAAAATCCAATGCCGTACCATCTAGAGGATTCAAATCAAGGTGCATTCCTCCGCTGGTGTCAATACTTAAATCCCCTTTATAGCCACTGTCTTGAATCTCTATATTCCCAATAAATCTGCACTGATACTCGCCAAAAGAAAGAACAATAGATGATTCTAATTGAAATAAATAAGATGTTCCTTTTTGCATGTACTTTAACATAATTTTTTGAAAACTCAAAGCGTCAAAAAGTGTAATATCAGGTAAATTAGCATAGAAACAAGATACGTTTAAGGAATCGCCATTCTCGTCTTGTGCTTCATAATAATAGCCAAGCAAAATCAATTGATTATTCTTGTCATATCCCATCTTAAGCAAGCCATCAAAAACACTGATCTGATTTAATTCAGATATCAACCAAATACAAATACAATTACTTTTTTCTTTAGAAATTGTATCATCATACAATGTGGTGATACTATCTTTGGTGCTTTGTTCTAAATCTTCGAATGTGTTTATGATATTCTCGCTATATGATTTCTGATTAGAATAAAAAACTCCCATGTGTCTTAATTTAAAAGCCCCAAGGGGAAGACACTCCCCTCCACTTATAATTTTTTGTGGTACTTGCGTATTTGGGATGATTTCATCACTTGCCAAATCCGAATAAAACTCAATTGCTTCTTTATCGACACCAACTCCTACCTTCAGAGATAACTGATTTTCTGGTGTTTCGGATTTGCCTAATAGAAACCTCCCTGTTATATTGCACCTCATTTACGTGATTATTCAGATTCTGGTGTAGTTTCAAATTGCTTAGTATTGTTATTAAATTCACCCTCTTGTAATTCTACCTGCAATTCTTGTATATACTCTTTCGCTCCACCAAGCAAATTCGCTGGTGGTTGCATCGCTGCGTAAATGTGTTCGCTATCGCCCCCACTAGCAATACGCATAACGGTAGATGTAGTTGTTTTACCCTCGTTTGTCTCAATTTGAGTCACATCAAATAGAAACGGACTCTCAGCTGAAAATTCTGTAGGTATATCTAACGTCATGTCATAAACCGTTCCGCCTTTATCCATTGTCACTTGTAATCCAATTTTAATTTCCATAGTCTACTCTCCTTTTCTTCTCTCGTTTACTGGTTACTTCTTTACTTTTTTGATAAAAAAAGTAATAAATTAGGGTATAAAAAAACAGCATATTTCATAACAATATTATTTTTTGAATAAAATTGCTGAAATCTACTATTTTCACACCACAAGTGTATAATATCATAATTGACAGAATACGACAAGAAAAAAACTTAATTGTATTGCGCTGAAGAATGGTTGATATTTTCTGTCATAAATATATATACATGTTGCAGACTCGTAGAACTTATGGTAGCATTTCATCAGGGAATTGGTGTGGTGATGGAATTTATTTTTACGATATTAAATCTAAGGCATGGTGGGCAGCTGGAAGAAAAGTCAACCAGCTTAAACAAATTTCTGGAGAAAAATTAAAAGAAAAAGTTATATTAGCTGATATTAAGAATATAAATAAAAAAGATATATTTGATGCTAGAAGTTATAAGGATATGCAAGATTTTGAAGAATTTGTGAAAGTAATGTTAGAAGATTATCAATTAGCAATACAAGATGGAAGTCATGATATGGAAGAGACCATTATATTTCGATCCATGCTTATAAATTTTTATACCAATTACGAAAATAAGAAATTAGTAATAGGTAATTTCAAGCAACGACCACAGGCAAAGCATAAGCACATTATAGAATTTTCAGCTTCCTTAGATATGGCGTTTGGAATAGAAACAATATTTTGTGTCAAAGATACTAACATAATTGATAATATTCGCATGGGAGGGCAGTGATATGAACAGAATTTTAGAAGAATTTATACAATTTGCAAAATCAGAATACGGATGCGCTGTATGACACTAATCATATGGAATTGATAGCATAGCGAGGGTAAAATGAACATAAATAGTATGAAATCAAATTTACAAATGAAAAACTTATATTTTAAAAAGATAGTATTTGATAGAAAGCCATTGATTGAAGATGGAGAGTATGAGATTGAAATTAGTAAAGAGATTAGAGAATTAGGAAATCACGAATATGTAGTTTCGGTGACAACTATTATTGACAAAGAAGATTTGAGGCTTGAGCTAGAAGCAAGTGCTGAATTTTTGTTAGATACTGTTGATGATACACGTATTGATTCTATTATACAAAATAATACTGTTGCAATCATGTTTCCGTTTATAAGAAGTCAAGTTACGTTGATGACATCTCAACCGAACATGTCACCTATTATTTTGCCGACTATTAATACAGCTAAACTAAAATAAAGTATATCATAAATCAGAACTGGAACGCCCCACAGGCCGTTCCAGTTTTGGCATTATGCAGATGTAAATATTTTTATACATTAGCAATGTATACTCAGGCATGACAGAGGATAGTAATCTTTATGGTAGTAAATTAGTGAAATTACCAAATCCTAACTTTGTAGTATTTTACAATGGAACAGCGAAAAAAGATGACAGAACTATCATGCGATTATCAGAAGCATATGAAGTGCCAGAAGAAGCGGCGAATCTAGAATTGATGGTAGTAGTATTAAATATTAACAAGGGACATAATGAAGAGCTTATGAAAGCATGC
>JAWXVA010000016.1:0-35100 GCA_044425815.1 Eubacteriales bacterium | reverse complement strand
CTGCATCACTGCTAAGCAGCTCTGCTTTTTCTGAAAAATTTCAGGGTTCGTTGTTTATTGTTCAATTATCAATGTTCTGTTTTTGCTGTACTCGCTTCAGCGGGTCAGCTATAATAGAATATCATGTGTAGTTATCTTTGTCAACAACTTTTTTCATTTTCTTTATTTTCTTTATTTTTCAACCTATTACTAATAGTGTGTAAAACAGAAAATAAAAAGCGGAGAAAGAGGGATTTGAACCCTCGCGCCGGTTCCCCGACCTACACCCTTAGCAGGGGCGCCTCTTCAGCCTCTTGAGTATTTCTCCTGAATTATTATTAACTAATATTCTATTTAGCACTCGTGAGTGCAAAGACAATATTACTATATACACATCTTAATGTCAACAGTTTTTTCAGTAAATTTCAAGATTTATTTCACTCGCATTTTTTTTATATTTTCTACCACTATATATAGTAAAAACTCACCACTATATACATATTATAATGATGAGTTCCATATTTTCTTTTCTATTATATAGAAATACTACTTGGTATTATATTGATCTAATACTTTTTGAATTTCATTTCTTACATATATTGCAATCTCAGTTGTTTTCATAGATTCGTATACTTCATATGTAAGCGGTGGTAAATAATGCACTTCAACAATTACTTCTTTTAATGATTTTGAATCAAATGGCATAAATGAATTTATCAGAGCCACTGGTACTATAGGACATCGGGCCTTTGTAGCTGCTTTAAAACTACCACCTTTAAATTCTAAAGTATTATTCCCATTTTTTGATCTAGTTCCTTCTGCAAAAATTGTGTAATTTCTACCTTTCTTCACTTCTTTTGTAATATTAATTATCACTTCCATAGATTGTCTAATATTTTCTCTATCTATAGAAAACCCTTTTGTACATTGTAATACTTGTTTTAAAAACAGCACATTTTCTACTTCTTTTTTTGCAACCATAGAAGTAGGTAGTGGAGATGTTCCTACAATTGCCAACATATCATACATTCCTTGGTGATTCGGAAATAACATATACCCATTTTCTTTTGGTATATTTTCTACTCCAACTGCTCTTAGTTTTACATTTCCACCCTTGTTTGCATGTTCTACTATATTTTTAAGTACTAAATCATGTTCTTCATCCGTATATTTCTCTACATGATTAGCATGATAAAATAATCTCCATATCATTCCTGGTAAATATATTAAATTTCTTAATAACATCATCAAAATTCTTCTCATTTTTTTCTCCCCTTATAACTTTACTGTGTGTATATATTTCTTATCATTTTGACTTTAATAAATCTCAAACCTTTTTAATTCTTCTACTGCCTTATCATGAGAAGTAACATGTATTGCATGAATTCCTAACTTTGATGCAGCATCTACATTTTCTTTTGAATCATCTAAAAATACTGTTTCATTTGGTACTATATTATATTTTTTTAACAATATTTCATAAATCTCTTTTTCAGGTTTTACATGATTCACCTCATAAGAGATAAGTTTCCCATCTATATAGTTTAAAAAATCGAATTTATGAATATCATTTTCAAAACTTATTTTATTATAATTTGATAATACGTATACTTTTTTCCCTTGAGCTTTTACGGATTTAACCCACTCTGTTGCAAATGGATAGATTTCTACTAAATTTATTATTCCTTCGAATACTTTATTAATCTCATATTCTAACTCTGGTGCTTCATCTATAAACATCTGTTTATATTCTATTTCAGATTTGTGTCCACGATCTCTTTCTCTCCATAATGGACTTTTGAACATTATATCCCCTAATTGGTCGTTTATATCCTCAGAAAATCCTTTTGATTCTATATGACTTTTCCAGTTAAACCCTGCTAGTACATTACCTATATCAAAAATAACTGTAGTAATCTTATTCATAATTTCCTCTTTTCTAATCCTTCGATACTTATAATATAAGTAATACTTTCTAATTTCTGTTACAAGCACCTTTTTAATAATATAGTAGATATGTTAATTTCTCAAGTAGTATGAGAAATATTTTCATTAATTACTGTATATAAAACTTCAAATCTCTTTTAAATGATAAAGGGCAGAATTCTTATGAATTCCACCCTATTAACTGGTAAGACCTTTTTTAATTCTCGTAGCTATTCTATTAATCTACTGTTTCTACATTTGTTTCACTATTTATTTCTACTGTAGTAACTACTGTTTCACCTTCAACATCTTCATATGGCTCATGTTCAATTGGTTCTCTAACTTTTGCTATAGACGCTACGATTGTATCTTCACTTAGATTAATTACTTTAACACCTGATGTTACACGACCTAGTATAGATATGCTTTCACATGCCATACGTATAATAATGCCACCAGTATTAATAATCATTAATTCATCTTCAGGGTTTACAGCTTTTACTCCAACAAGATTTCCTGTTTTTTCTGTGATTTTATAACATTTAACGCCTTTACCTCCACGATTTTGTGGTGTGAATTCATCCATAAACGTGCGTTTACCCATGCCTTTTTCCGAAACAAATAGTAATGCATCTCCTTGCGTATTCATCTGCATTCCGATTACTTCATCTCTATCACTTAAATTCATTCCTCGAACTCCCATTGAAGTTCTTCCTGTCGACCTTACATCTGTCTCATGGAATCTAATGCATTGACCATATTTTGTCACAATAATAATGTCTTTTTCATTATTTGTAAATTTAACTTCTATTAATTCATCTTCCTCACGTAATGTAATTGCTGCTAATCCTGTTTTTCTTACATTAGCATAATCAGTGATAGGTGTTTTCTTTACAAGGCCTTTTTTCGTTGCCATAAATAAATATTCACCCTCTCTATATTCACTAATTGGAATAATAGCAGTTATTTTTTCTTCAGGTTGTAATTGAAGTAAGTTAATAATTGCAGTTCCTCTTGCAGTACGACTAGCTTCTGGAATTTCATATGCTTTCATTCTGTATACACGCCCAGTATTTGTGAAGAACATTATATAATGATGAGTTGACGTCATAAATAACTCTTCAATATAGTCTTCTTCAATGGTCTGCATACCTTTAATTCCTTTTCCACCACGATTTTGACTCTTGAATGTATCAGTTGTCATACGTTTTATATAACCTAATTTAGTCATTGTTATTACGATATTTTCTTTTGGAATCAAGTCTTCCATTGAAATATCAAATTCATCAAATCCTATATTTGTTCTTCTCTCGTCGCCAAATTTATCTGAAATAATTAATATTTCTTCTCTAATTACCCCAAGTAATAAGCATCTATCTGCTAGAATTGCTTTTAATTCATTAATTTTAGCCATTAATTCATTGTATTCTTTTTCTAGCTTTTCTCTCTCTAAACCTGTTAACGCACGTAATCTCATATCTACAATTGCTTGTGCTTGAACCTCTGATAAATCAAATGCTTTAATTAATTCAGCTTTTGCAATTGCAACATTACTAGATGCTCTAATAATTCTAATTACTTCATCTATATTATCTAATGCGATTAATAATCCTTGTAATATATGAGCTCTCTCTTCTGCTTTATTTAATTCAAATTTAGTTCTTCTTGTAACAACTTCTTCTTGGTGCAACAAGTAATGAGATAACATCTCTAGTATATTCATTACACGTGGTTCATTATTAACGAGTGCTAGCATAATTACGCCAAATGTATCTTGTAATTGTGTATGTTTGTATAATTGATTTAGTATTACATTTGCATTAACATCTCTACGAAGTTCAATACAAATTCTCATACCTTCTCTATTAGATTGATCACTTAAATCTGTTATTCCATCTATCTTTTTATCACGTACTAACTCCGCAATTTTTTCAATCAGACGTGCTTTATTAACCATATACGGCAATTCTGAAACTACAATACGGCTCTTTCCATTCGCCATTGGCTCTATATCTGTTACAGCGCGAACACGTACCTTACCTCTACCTGTTCTATAAGCTTCTTCTATTCCTCTTGTACCTAATATCGTAGCACCTGTTGGAAAGTCTGGACCTTTTACTACCTCTAAGATATCCTCTACCGATGTTTTTGCTAATGTTTCATCATTTTCTCTCGCTATTTCATCATCAATAATCTTAACAACAGCTCCTATTATCTCACGTAAATTATGTGGTGGAATATTGGTAGCCATTCCTACTGCAATACCTGTAGTTCCGTTTACTAATAAATTTGGATATCTTGATGGTAATACAGTTGGTTCTTTTTCTGTCTCATCAAAGTTAGGAGCAAAGTCTACTGTATCTTTATTAATATCTGCTGTTAATTCCATAGATATTTTACTCATACGTGCTTCTGTGTAACGCATCGCAGCAGCTCCGTCTCCATCTACAGATCCAAAGTTACCATGTCCATCTACCAATGGGTATCTTGTTGACCATTCTTGAGCCATATTAACCATAGCTCCGTAAATTGAACTATCCCCGTGAGGATGATATTTACCCATTGTATCCCCAACGATACGAGCACATTTTCTATGTGGTTTATCTGGTCCATTATTTAGTTCAATCATAGAATATAAAATTCTACGTTGTACTGGTTTTAATCCATCCCTAACATCTGGTAGTGCCCTAGACGCAATAACACTCATCGCGTAATCAATATAAGAATTCTCCATAGTTTTCTTAAGATCTACTTCATGCACTTTATCAAAAATATTGTCTTCCACTATTATAATTCCTCCACTTTCTTACACATCAAGGTTCTTAACGTATTTAGCATTTTCTTCTATAAATTCTCTACGAGGTTCTACTTTATCACCCATTAATGTAGTAAATGTTAAATCTAATTCTGAAGATGATTCTTCATCCATAGTTACGCGAAGTAGCACTCTATGTTCTGGATCCATAGTTGTATCCCATAATTGATCAGCATCCATCTCTCCAAGACCTTTATAACGCTGAATTTTATTATTTCCATCTCTTCCTATATCTGAAAGAATTTTATCTAATTCCGCATCTGTATATGCATACCATTCTTTTTTGCTTTTTTCTACTTTGTAAAGAGGTGGTTGAGCTAAATATACATGACCTGCTTTTATTAGTTCAGGCATAAAACGATATAAAAATGTCAATAATAACGTACTAATATGAGAACCGTCTACATCGGCATCAGTCATAATAATAATTTTATGATATCTCAATTTACTAATATCAAAATCATCATGTATTCCTGTTCCAAATGCTGTAATCAATGCTTTAATTTCATTATTTGCATATATTTTATCTAATCTTGCTTTTTCTACATTTAGAATCTTACCACGAAGTGGAAGAATAGCTTGTGTTGCTCTGCTCCTAGCTGTTTTAGCTGAACCACCAGCAGAGTCCCCTTCTACTATGTAGATTTCACAATTAACTGGATCTTTATCTGAACAATCTGCTAATTTCCCAGGTAATGCCATTCCTTCTAATGCTGATTTTCTTCTTGTTAAATCTCTTGCTTTTCTTGCAGCTTCTCTTGCTCTTTGAGCCATAACTGACTTTTCAATAGTCATACGTGCTACTGACGGATTTTGTTCTAGAAATATTTGTAATTGATTACTAACAACATTATCTACTGCTCCACGTGCTTCACTATTTCCTAATTTTTGTTTTGTTTGACCTTCAAATTGTGGATCAGCAATTTTTACACTTATAATAGCTGTTAATCCCTCTCTAATATCTTCACCTGAAAGATTAGGTTCATTTTCTTTTAGTATTTTATTTTTTCTTGCATAATCATTAAATGTCTTAGTAAGTGCATTTCTAAATCCAACAATATGTGTTCCACCTTCTGGTGTTGTGATGTTATTAACAAAACCATAAGTATTATCACTATATGAATCATTGTGTTGCATCGCTACTTCAACATACACATCATTTACTGTTCCTTCACAATAAATGATACTATCATAAATAGCTGTTTTACTTCTATTAAGATAAGTAACAAATTCTTTTATTCCACCTTCATAATGAAATTCTTTTATAATTTCCTCGTCTTCCCTCTTATCTCTAAGAACGATTCTAAGGTTTCTTGTAAGGAATGCCATCTCTCTAAATCTCTGTTTTAAAGTTGTATAATCAAAAATTGTTTCTTCAAAAATCGTATCATCAGGTAAGAAAGTAACTTTTGTACCTGTTAGTTCTGGATCACATGTACCAACTTCTTTAAGAGAATAAATTACCTTTCCTCTTTCATAACGTTGTTTATATACTTTACCTTCTGATCTAATCTCTACTTCTAACCAAATAGAAAGAGCATTAACTACTGAAGCACCTACTCCATGAAGACCACCTGATACTTTGTATCCTCCACCGCCAAATTTACCACCTGCGTGTAATACTGTAAATACAACTTCTACTGCTGGTAATCCAGCCTTAGTATTAATTCCTACTGGAATACCTCTTCCATTATCAATAACAGTAATAGAATTATCTTCATTAATTGAAATATCAATTGTATCACAATAACCTGCCAAAGCTTCATCTACTGAATTATCTACAATTTCATAAACCAAGTGATGTAAACCTCTACTTGATGTACTTCCTATATACATACCTGGTCTTTTTCTAACTGCTTCTAATCCTTCTAATATCTGGATTTGATCTGCACCGTAATCTGCACTCATATTAATCCTCCTTAACTTCTTTTACAATATTTCCATTTTTTACATAAAACACTTTATCTATATTAAATCTATTTCTAACAAATTCATCCACTCCTGTGCAAGTAATAAGAGTTTGAATATCATGGATATTCTCTAATAAATATGTTTGCCTATTTTTATCAAGTTCAGACAATACATCATCTAATAATAAAACAGGTGTATCATTTATAATTGATTTTACTAATTCTATTTCTGCCATTTTAAGAGATAACGCTGCAGTACGTTGTTGTCCCTGCGAACCATATTTTCTGATATCTATATTATTAATTAAAAAAGCAATATCGTCTCTATGTGGACCTATAGTTGTACTTCTCATTTTTATATCACGAGTTCTATATTTTTGAATACATTCATCCAATGTTAAATTACCAGTACATTTTTCATATACTAATTCTATATGTTCTTTGTTACCTGTTAATTTAGAATGAATTGTCGATATTATTTCATTTATTTGTTTTATAAATATAGCTCTTCTTTCAATAATTTTATTTCCGTATTGAATTAATTGCATATCCCATATTTCTAGAGTATTTAGTAATTCTACTCTATCATAAGCATCTTTTAACAATCTATTTCTTTGATTAACTACTCTGTTGTAATTTGCTAAATTACTTAAATAAATTTTATCTAATTGTGATAACTCTAAGTCTATAAATCTTCTTCTTTCAGAAGGACCATTTTTTATAATATTTAAATCTTCTGGAGAAAAGAAAACAATATTAATAATTCCGAATAATTCACTTGCTTTTTTTATTGGTATTTTATTTATGGCAATACCTTTCGGACTATTTTTCTTTAAATGCATATCAACACAATAATCTATATTTTTTTTATTTATAACTAATTCTATATGAGATTCTTCTTTTTCAAATTTTATTAATTCTCTATCTTTTGAGCTTCTATGAGATTTAGAAGTAGCTGATAAATAAATTGCTTCTAAAATATTTGTTTTACCTTGTGCATTATCACCATAAAATATATTTGTTTTTTCATCTAATTCTATATTTAATAAATCATAGTTTCGAAAATTCTTAATTTTCAAAGATTTAAGCTTCAATTTTTAATTCTTCTCCTTCAAATGTAACGATTTCTCCACCATATAATTTTTTTCCTCGTTGCATTTCTACTACACCATTTACTTTTACTAATCCATCTTGAATTACAAGTTTAGCAATAACTCCTGAATCTACAAATCCTGCTGCTTTAATAGCTTGTCCTAATTTGATAAATTCTTCATCTTTTTTTATATTTAAAACTTCCATTTATTCTCCTTACTAAGCTGTAACATTAAAATTGACTGGTAAAACAAGATATGTATAAGTATCTTTTTCATCTTTTATAAAACAAGGTGCTTTAGCGTTCATATAATACATCGTTATTTCTTCATCTTCTATAACTCTAAGTGCATCTATTAAAAACTTTGGATTAAAACCTATCATTAAATCTTTACCTTCTTTGTTTATAATTATTTCTTCATCCATGCTACCTATTTGAGATACTATTTTTAATTCCATATAATCATCATGTATATTTATAATAATAGGTTTTTTATCTCCTTCTTTTACAAGAAGTGTCGCTCTATCTATACAATTTAATAATTCTTTTTTATTTATTTTTACTTTTGTATTGTAATCATGCGACATCATTTGTTTTACATTAAAGTATTCACCTTCAATAAGACGTGACACAACCATAGTATTTTCAAATTCAAATACTATATGGTTAAATGTTAAATACATTTTAACTTCTTTATCTATCTCTCCTGTAAGTATTTTACTTACTTCTTGTAATGTTTTTCCTGGTACTATTACTTTCTTATCATCATAATATTCTTTTAGTTCTATTTGACGAAGAGAAATTCTATGACCATCTAAAGAAACTACTTTTAAATTATTTTCTTTTACTTCAAATAATTCTCCAGTCATTAATTTGTTACTTTCATTATCTGCAATTGAAAAGATAGTTTGTCTTATTATTTCTTTTAATGAAAATTCAGAAAGTGTAATATATTCTTCTTTTTCTATATCAGGTAATTTGGAAAAATCTTCTCCAGATTTTGAACTAATATTGAACTTAGCTTTTTCACAAGTAATAGTAGTTTGATAATCAGGTGTAGTTTCTATTACAATTTCATTGTCAGGTAACTTACGAACTATTTCAGCAAATAACTTTGCATCAATAGCAACAATACCTTTTTCTATTATTTCTCCTTCAATGATAGTTTCTATTCCTAATTCCATATCGTTAGCTGTAAGTTTAATCATTCCATTCGAACAATCAACTAGAATACATTCAAGTATAGACATAGTTGTTTTGGAAGGTACAGCTTTCGTAACTATTCCAACTCCTTTCACTAAGTTAGATTTTGTACATATAATTTTCATATGGGTAAAACTCCTTTCGCCATTGCAAATAGATAAATATATAAATAATAATTAGTATTAGTAGTATTAGGGGCTGGGGATATGTGGATAACCCCTTTAACCCCTTTAGTTAAGCGACTTTTTGATACTTAAAAGTCTGTTAAAATAATATGGATGATATAAGGATAGTGTTGGGATAAATAAAGTAGATATATAGGTCTATTTTATTTAAATAAGTGTATCAACACTATTTTTATTAGTTATAAACATGCTTGTCCACATAAATAAAATTTACTTTATGCAGGATTAATCTTTTTAATAATTATATCAACAGTATTTTTTAATTTTTCATCTGATTCAATAGATTCTTTTATTTTATTGTATCCATGATTAATAGTTGAATGGTCTTTACCACCTAGTAGTATTCCAATAGTCTTTAATGGAGATTCAGTCATAGTTCTTGAAAGATACATAACAATTTGTCTTGGAACAGCTATTTCTGCATTTCTCTTTGAGCTGCATAAGTCTTCTGTAGTAATATTATAATGTTCCGATACTATATCTAAAATTAATTCAATTGTTATCTTTCTTTTTTCATTAGGTGATATAAGATCTTTTAATGCTTTCGAAGCTAATTCTATATTTATTTCTTTTTTTTCAAGTCTTGACATAGCTACTAATTTATTAAGTGATCCTTCTAATTCTCTAATATTAGATTTAACATTTTTTGCAATGTAATCCATTACATCATCTGGAATATTGAAAATATGTAAATTATCTAATTCTTCTTTTTTTCGAAGAATAGCCATTCTGGTCTCATACTCAGGTGCAGAAATATCAGCTATAAGTCCCCATTCAAATCTAGTTCTTAGGCGAGCTTCTAAAGTTTCTATATCTTTAGGAGGTCTATCACTTGAAATGATAATTTGTTTTCCAGATACGTGTAAATGATTAAACGTATGGAAAAATTCTTCTTGTGTGCTTTCTTTACCTATTATAAATTGAACATCATCAATCAATAGAACATCTATATTTCTATATTTTTCTCTGAATAGTTGCATAGAAGATTCATTGCCTTTTTTTCCACTTTTTAAGGAATCAATAAGTTCATTCGTAAATGTTTCACTTGTTACATACAATACTTTCTTTGTAGAATCTGTTTCTAATATATGTCTGGCAATTGAATGCATTAAGTGAGTTTTACCTAGTCCTACACCTCCATATAAAAATAAAGGATTATAGATATCACCAGGCGATTCTGATACTGCTACAGATGCTGCATGCGCAAATGAATTATTTCCACCTACAACAAATGTATCGAATGTATATTTTGGATTTAGATTTGCATTTTCTACTAATGATTTGATTTTATTCATTTTTCCAGTATCACTAAAAGACATCTGTGTGGGCAGTTCTTCTGTCTCACTAATAAATATAACATCATATTCTTTACCAGTTACTTCTGCGATACATACTTTAAGAGGGAGTAAATATTTTGATTTTATAATATCTACACTTCCTTTTAAATCGACAAAAATATATACAGTATCATCTATTACATCAGATACTGTAAGTGGTAAAATCCATGTTTTCATACAGATATCAGATATACTGTACTCTTCTTTAAGTTTTATAATAATTTCGTTCCAATGCATTTTCACCACGTTCATATTTATTGCTCCTATTTCTTAATATAATTATACATATAGTATTTTACATCAAATTACACATATTATCAATGTGAATTATTTTGTGGATAACTCAAAATTATAAATCAACACATTTATATAAGGAAATATCATGCATAGGGGGGATAAGTTTGAATAAATATTTATTTATAACAAGGTTATCCACATTAATTACCACAGTTACCAACATATATTTATAGTATTTAAAATAAAAAACTACGAAATTACTTGGAATTACTTGACTTTACAGTGTGTTTGTGATTATAATACTGAGTAATGTCTATAAAAATAAATTACTTATATATATATATAGGTTGCAGTTTTAAGGAGGTGGATTTCAATGAAAATGACATTCCAACCAAAAAAGAGATCAAGATCTAAAGTTCATGGTTTTAGAGCAAGAATGAGCACTGTAGGTGGAAGAAAAGTTTTAGCATCTAGAAGAGCAAAAGGAAGAAAAAAATTATCAGCTTAGGCCGCAGAAATGTGGTCTTTCTTTCTTATTAAGAGGTATTATATGAAATATAGTGATTCATTAAAGAAAAACAGTGATTTTCAAAAAGTTTATAAAAAGGGAAAATCATATGCGAATAAGTATTTAATTGCATATGTGATAAAAAATGAAACTGAAACAAATAGATTAGGGATTTCAGTTAGTAAAAAGGTAGGCAATAGCATAGTAAGACATAGAGTTACAAGGTTAATAAGAGAAAGCTACAGACTACAAGAAGAACATTTTCATCGTGGGTATGATATAGTTGTAATAGCTAGAGTAGGCGCAAAGAGTAGAAGTTATCATGAGGTAGAGAGCGCATTACTCCACGTTGGAAAGCTTCATAATATTATAGATTAACAAAATGGAGATGCAAAAGTGAAAAGAGTACTAATAGGAATGATAAAGTTTTATAGAAAATATTTATCAGGTTTAAAGGTTAATAGTACATGTATTTTTATTCCAACTTGTTCTCAGTATGGAATAGAAGCAATAGAAAAACATGGCGCCATAAAAGGTTCCTTACTTACAATATGGCGTATTTTGCGATGCAATCCATTTTCAAAAGGCGGTTATGATCCCGTACCATAGGAGGAAAATTTATGACAGGTATTCTTTTAACAAAATCAACTACATTTATTATCGGACCAGTTGCTTCTTTATTAGGTGTATTGATGAATGCTATTTTTAATTTTTTGGATATAGTATTTGGCATTCAAAACATTAGTATTTCAATTATAGTTTTTACAATTGTTATTTATACATTAATGATTCCATTAAACTATAACCAACAAAAATTCCAAAGATTATCTTCGGTTATGCAACCTGAGATAAAAAAAATTCAAGACAAATACAAAAATAAAAAAGATCAAGTTTCTATGCAAAAAATGCAAGAAGAAACAAAATTAGTTTATGAAAAATATGGTACTAGTGCTACAGGCGGATGTATGCAATTACTTATACAAATGCCTATATTATTTGGACTTTATAAGGTAATTCAAAATATTCCAGCTTATGTGGAGTCGGTTAAAGAAAATTATTTGCCATTAGCTAATGAAATATTAAATACTGATGGTTGCCAAAGTGCTTTAGAAGTTGTAGGTTCTGAATCACCTATTTATATAAGTCCAGACAATTATGATTATACACAAGTAAATACAATTGTTGATGTATTATATAAATTCCAAGATGATACTTGGGCTTGGTTAGCTAGTACATTTCCAGATTTAGACACTTTAGTTGTTACAACGCAAGAAGGTATAGAACATTTAAATTCATTTTTAGGAATTAGTATTACTAATTCACCAATGACAACAATAACACAAAATTATCAAACTGATATTTTGATGGCAGTAGTAGCGATATTAATACCTGTTTTAGCTGGTTTATCACAATATTTAAGTATCAAATTAGCACAAACAGGACAAGAAATAGATCCGGAAAACCCAATGGCATCTTCTATGAAAACTATGAATACTACAATGCCATTATTGTCTGTATTTATGTGTTTCACTTTACCAGCAGGTCTTGGTATTTATTGGATTGCTAGTGCGATAGTTAGAACAGTTCAACAAATTGTAATTAAAAAATATTTAGCAAGACAATCTCTTGATGATTTAATTGAAAAGAATAGAGCTAAGGCAGCTGCAAAAAGAGAGAAAAAAGGTACTTCAGCTAGTAAAATAAATGAAATGGCACAAAAAAATGCTAAAAGAGTAGAAGAATTACAAGCAGCACAAATTTCAGCAAAAGATAAAGAAACATTACTACAAGAAGCAAAAGATAAAAGATTAAATGCAAAACCTGGTAGTTTATCTGCTAAGGCAAACATGGTAAAAGATTTTAACGAGAGTAACAGACAATAATCTTTAAAGTGAGGGATTTTAGATGAATACAATTACAGTTACAGCTAAATCAATTGAAGAGGCAATTACTAAAGCAACTATTCAATTAGGTATTACCAGTAGTGAGTTAGGTTATGATGTTATTGAAAAGGGAAGCGCAGGATTCCTTGGAATTGGTACTAAAAACAGTGTAATCAGAGCATATAGAAAAGCAGATTTACCTGTAGAAGAAAAAATAATAGAAAAGCCCGTAGTAAAAGAGGAAGCTAAGATAATTAAAAAAGAAGTAAAAGTGGTGGAAGAAAAAGCTTCTGTTGTTAAAAAGCAACCTAAAAAACCAGTGAAAAAAGAAATAAAAACTACTAATGAAAATGTAGAAGCTAATAAATCTGTTGAAGAATCAAAACCAGCTAAAAAAGAAATAGTGAAGGAGCCTAAAACAGTAGCAAAAATCGAAAAAGAAACTATTTTAGCAACAAAGAAATTTATTGAAGATGTTCTAAAAAGTATGGATATCGAAGCTACAGTTATTGCTGAAGTTGATGAAGAAGGTGCTTTATCGGTTAATATTGATGGAAAAAATATGGGAGTGTTAATAGGTAAACGAGGACAAACATTAGATTCCCTTCAATATTTAGCTAATAGAGTTGCTAATAAAGAACAAGATGGATATATTCGAGTAAAACTGGACACTGAAAATTATCGTGAAAGAAGAAAGAAAACGCTTGAAAACCTTGCGAAAAATATAGCTTATAAGGTTAAAAGAACAAGAAAGCCTGTTTCACTTGAGCCAATGAACCCATATGAAAGACGAATTATTCATTCAGCATTACAAGATGATAGTAGAGTTTCTACACATAGTGAAGGTGATGAACCTTATCGTAAAGTTGTAGTTACGTTAGCTAGAAAGTAAAAAGTAATTTTATTTAAAAGAATATTTAAGAAGATCACATTTCACTACTTGATAGTAATGTGGTCTTTTTTTATTAAGCAAAACATGCTATTATTAAGTATTGTATATATAATGGATACCTAGAAAGATATGGAGGTAAATATGTTTATCAAGGAAACAATAGCTGCAATAGCGACACCAATGAGTAGTTCTGGTATTGGTATTATTAGAATTAGTGGAGAAAATGCTTTAGATATAGTTGATAAGATATATTTAAGTAAAAATAGAAATAAAATAATTTCACAACAGAAATCACATACTATCCATTATGGATTTATTGTAGATAATGAAGAAGTGATTGATGAAGTTTTAGTTTCTATTATGAGAGGTCCTAATAGTTATACAGGTGAGGATACGATAGAAGTTAATTGTCATGGCGGAATTTTTGTGATGCAAAAGGTTTTACAATTAATTACTAAATGTGGTGCTAGACCAGCTGAACCAGGTGAATTTACTAAAAGAGCATTTCTTAATGGTAAAATGGATTTGTCACAAGCGGAAGCAGTAATGGATGTAATTGATTCTAAAAATAATTATGCCTTACAAAGTTCTATGAGCCAACTAAAAGGGAATGTACAGAGTAAAATCAATGAAGTTCGTGAGACTATTATATATCACACGGCATTTATAGAAACAGCACTTGATGACCCTGAACATATTTCGATTGATGGATATAGTGATGAATTAAAAGTAGTGACATTAGAGATGGTAAGTAAACTTAAAAGGTTACTTGATACGGCTGATGATGGAAGAATTATTAAAGAAGGAATACAAACAGTTATTGTAGGAAAACCAAATGCAGGAAAGTCTTCATTGCTTAATATTTTAGTGGGGGTTGATAGAGCAATTGTTACTGATATAGCAGGAACAACAAGAGATATATTAGAAGAATCTATTAATTTAAATGGAATAACTTTAAATATAGTTGATACTGCAGGAATTCGAGATACTGCAGATATTGTAGAAAAAATGGGAGTTGACAGGGCTAAGCAATACGCAAACAAAGCCGATTTACTTATGTTTGTAGTAGATTCATCGCGAGAGTTGGATGAAAACGATAAGCAGATATTTGATATAATCGAGGATAAGAAAGCAGTGATACTGTTAAATAAAACTGATTTAGAGCAAGTGATATCTATTGACAATTTAGAACAACTAGGAGTTCCTAAACATGTTCCTGTTATTCCAATTTCAGCTAAAAATAATATAGGAATCAAAGATTTAGAAAATAAAGTGAAAGAAATGTTTTTTCATGGAGAACTTGATTTCAATGATGAAATCTATATTACAAATATGAGACATAAAGTAGCACTTCAATCAGCTTATGATAGTTTAAATAAAGTATTAGAAAGTATTGAATTAGGGTTACCAGAAGATTTCTATTCCATAGATTTACTTGATGCATATGAAGCACTTGGAACAATTATTGGTGAGACGATAGGAGAAGATTTAGTAAATGAAATATTCAGCAAATTCTGTATGGGAAAATAATGATAAATACGATGTAGTGATAATAGGAGCTGGGCATGCGGGTTGTGAAGCTGCGTTAGCAACGGCAAGGTTAGGATTGAAAACAATTGTTTTCACAGTTAATATTGAAAGTATTGCACTTATGCCATGTAACCCTAATATAGGAGGCACTTCTAAAGGCCACTTAGTTCGTGAATTAGATGCTTTAGGAGGCGAGATGGGTAAAGTTATTGATCGTACATTTATTCAGTCTAAGATGCTTAATAAGTCAAAAGGACCAGCTGTTCACTCTTTAAGGGCTCAAGCGGATAAAAACTCCTATAGCAATACAATGAGACAAATACTTGAAGGAGAACCTAATATTGAAATCCAGCAAGGCGAAGTTGCAGATATTATAGTAGAAAATCAAATTATTACTGGTGTTGTAACGTCATCAGGAGCAACCTATAAATGTAAAGCTGTCGTAATTTGCGCAGGGACATACTTAAAAGCAAGATGTATATATGGTGAAATAAGCGCGAATACAGGTCCAAATGGTTTGCAAGCTGCAAACTATCTTACCAGTAGTCTAAAAGATCTAGGGATTGTTTTACGTAGATTCAAGACGGGGACACCTGCACGTATTGATAGACGATCGGTTGACTTTAGCAAGATGGAAGAACAATTTGGTGATGAACGAGTAGTTCCTTTTTCATTTACTACGAATGAAGAAGATGTACAAATCGATCAAGTTTCTTGCTGGTTAACATACACAAATCCTAAAACACATGAAATTATTAGAAATAATCTAGATAGATCACCTTTATATTCTGGGAAAATAGAAGGAACAGGACCAAGATATTGTCCGTCCATAGAGGACAAAGTGGTTAAATTTTCCGACAAGGACAGACACCAAGTTTTTATTGAGCCAGAAGGATTAACTACATTTGAAATGTATATTGGGGGAATGTCTAGCTCTTTGCCAGAAGACGTACAGTATGCAATGTACAGAACAGTTCCAGGGTTGGAAAATGTACGAATTGTTCGAAATGCATATGCAATTGAATATGATTGCATAGATGCCAGACAATTAAATGCAACTTTGGAATTTAAAAATATTTCAGGGTTGTATAGTTGCGGTCAATTTAATGGAAGTTCTGGATATGAAGAAGCTGCAGCACAAGGGTTAGTAGCAGGAATTAATGCAGCGCTGAAAATAATTGGGAAAGAACAGATTATTATTGATAGATCTGAAGGATATATTGGTGTGCTTATTGATGATTTGGTAACAAAAGAAAGTAAGGAGCCATATCGAATGATGACATCACGTGCAGAATATCGATTATTATTGCGTCAAGATAATGCTGATCAAAGATTAACTAAATTAGGATATCAAGTTGGATTAATAAATCAAGAAAGATATGAAAAACTTCTAGATAAAGAAAAGATGATAGAAGAAGAAGTTAGTCGTATGTTAAAAACTTCCGTTGGAGCGAATGCAGTCATAAACACATTTTTAGATAAATGCGGAAGTACGAAATTGACTTCAGGTTCTACTTTAGCAGAATTAATACGAAGACCAGAATTAAATTATGAAGTAGTATCTGAGATTGATAAGGATAGGACGTTGTTGCCGAATGATGTTATAGAACAAGTTAATATTAATATCAAATATGACGGTTATATAACTAGACAAAAGAAACAAGTTGAACAATTTAAAAAACTCGAAACAAAAAGAATTCCTGAAAATATAGATTATAATTTAATTAATAGTTTGCGAATTGAAGCTACACAAAAATTAAATGAATATAGACCAATATCTATTGGACAAGCATCAAGAATATCAGGAGTATCACCAGCAGATATTTCAGTATTGCTAGTATATATTGAACAATTTGGACGTAATAACAATGAGGAAAAGAGATAGATGAAAAGATACGAAGAATATTTAAATAAAATTGGTGTTGTTTTAAGTGATTCACAGATTGAACAGTTTAACAAATTTTATGAAATGTTAATTGAAAAAAATAAAGTAATGAATTTAACGGGAATAACAGAATATGATGAAGTTGTTGAAAAACATTTTATAGATAGCTTGGCTATAGGCGCATTTGACAAAATTGAAGGTAAAATAATTGATATTGGGACAGGTGCAGGATTTCCAGGAATTCCATTGAAGATAGCATTCCCTGAAATCGAGATTGTTTTGTTAGATTCTTTGAACAAGAGAATTAAATTTTTAGATGAAGTAATAGACGAGTTAGGACTTGAAAAAATAGAAACGATACATGGTAGAGCAGAAGATTATGCTCAGCAATTAAAATATCGTGAAGAATTTGATTTTTGTGTATCGCGAGCCGTAGCGAATTTATCTACACTTTCGGAGTATTGCCTACCCTTTGTCAAAATTAATGGTAAGTTTATATCGTATAAATCTGGTGAAATAAATGATGAACTGGTTGCTTCTAGAAGAGCAATTGAATTATTAGGTGGAAATATTATTGAAGTTAATAAATTTGAATTGCCTAATAGCACAGGAAGCAGATCGGCTGTAGTTATAAATAAAATTAAGAAAACTGAAAAGAAATATCCTAGAAAAGCAGGTTTACCTGCAAAAGAACCAATATAATGTTTCACGTGAAACATTATAGAAAAGAGAGAGGAAACGATGAGCGTGTTTTCTCTCTCTTTTTGTAATGTACTTGTTATTGTATTAAGATATAGGCGTTTAAACATCTAGCAAATAACGGATTTGTTCTACAACTGTTTCTGGTGATTCAAGTTGAGGATATTTGTTAGTATTATAAGAAGTGATAATTTCAATTGCAGGAAGCGTTTTTTTGTATTGTTCTGCGCTTGTTAAATAATTAGGTGTTGAATCACTTGCGATAATAAAAATACTATTGTTTACGGTTTTTAGAGAGTGAAGGATATTAGTATTTACATAATTCCCTTTTATGCTTGCATATAAAAATTTCGAAGCAAAACCGCCTAAATGTGCAGCCTCATGAAAATGTTTAATTTCGGAAGCTGTAATTAAATCTGGATTGTGATAAAAATTTCTTGTGATATTATTGATATAACTTTTCTTTTTGTTTCTCATATTGTAGATAAATGTTCCTATTATAGGCGTTTTTATAATAAGTTTAGAAAGTTTTGTTCTAGTGGTAGGGACTTTTGAAGTCTGACTTAAATCTCTTGGGTTAATACATATTAATCTGTTTATTATATTTTTGTCGTAAGTAGCACTCGTGATAGCAAGAGAAGAAGAGTAGGAACTTGCAACAATATCACACTTTTCCTTGACTACTTCATTGACAAAGTCTGTAATTAGTTGAACAAATAAGAAGTTTGTGTAGGTGATATTTGGTTTATCGGATCTCCCACAGCCAATTAAATCCATTGTATAAACTGTGTTTGTTTTACTTAGAGATTTAATAGTTTTGTGCCATTCATACGCAGAACTATAGTGCTCTAAGTCGTGAATTAATAGTACAGGTGAACCAGAACCTTCAGAAGTATAGTAAATTTTCCCGAACCTCCAGTTATAAAAAGTACCTCTGTTAGTATTTAGGTTGTTATCTAATGTAGAAGTGAGCGTAATTACACGGTTGATTATATGTAATACTAATGTTGTTGTGCCAGCTAATGCTAAAATTGTGGCAAATCTATTTTTGAAATTCATATTATTCCCACCTTTCTCTATATATTATACTATAAATATGGTAAAATATAAAGAATTAGTATTGTTAAATAACACAAAATATGAAGTGATTTACAGGAAAAAGTAAAAGAATATTAGAAATGTTTCACGTGAAACATTAAAGGTAGAATTAAAAAGAAAAGAATGGTATAATGTAAAAATGAGAAGAGGAGGTAATTAGATGGGACGTATAATTTCTATAGCAAATCAGAAAGGTGGAGTTGGAAAAACAACAACTGCTATAAATCTCGCAGCTTGTTTAGCGGAATGTAATAAAAAAGTACTTGCAGTTGATACTGATCCACAAGGTAATATGACGAGCGGCTTGAGTGTTAATAAAAATGATTTGGAAAATTCAGTCTACGAATTACTTCTGGGAGAAATGGATATTCATAATGCTATAACACGAGAAGTCTATGAAAATCTCGATGTACTTGGTGCTAACGTTAACTTATCAGCAGTAGAAGTAGAATTAGCTGGTCGAGAAGAAGTACATTACATACTGAAAAAAGCACTTGAAGAAGTAAGAGAAGAGTATGATTTTATAATAATTGACTGTCCGCCATCGTTGAATTTACTAACTTTAAATTCAATGGTAGCATCAGATTCAGTTATAGTACCGATTCAATGTGAGTATTTTGCACTGGAAGGATTGAGCCAGTTAATGCATACTATAAACCTAGTACAAGAAAGATTAAATCCAGAATTAAACATAGAAGGTGTTGTGTTTACTATGTATGATGCTAGAACAAATCTTTCGTTGCAAGTAGTTGAAAATGTCAAAGATAACTTAGAACAGAATATTTATAAGACGATAATCCCTCGAAATATAAGATTAGCTGAAGCTCCGAGTCATGGCATGCCAATAAATATGTATGACAATAAATCTGTAGGTGCTGAACAATATAGAGCATTAGCACAAGAAGTAATTGAAAAATAAGGTGAAGTGTGACTACAAATCAGGATTAGTCTAATAACTGATCAGTTGGGAGAATAAAATGGCGGTTAAAAAGAATGGGTTAGGAAAAGGGCTCGATAGTTTGATTCCAAAAAGTACTATAAAAACTAATGCTAAGAATAACGAAGTAGGGGTAAAACTTGAAAAAGAAATTAAAATAGAAAAAGTGGTTGAAACAATTGTTGAAGAAAAGATTGTGTACGGCGAACAAATGATGAAAGTATCTATGGTCGAACCGAATAGGGAGCAGCCAAGAAAACAGTTTGAAGAAGATTCACTTCTTGAATTGGCTGATTCATTAAAACAATACGGAGTTCTTCAACCACTCTTAGTTCAAAAGAAAAATGATTACTATGAGATAATTGCAGGGGAAAGGCGCTGGCGTGCTGCAAAGATTGCAGGATTAAAGGAAGTACCTGTTATAGTAAAAGAGTATACCGAACAAGAAGTTGTAGAAATTGCGTTGATTGAAAATATTCAACGAGAGAACTTAAATCCTATTGAAGAAGCAATGGCGTATAAAAAATTGTTAAATGAATATAATCTTAAACAAGATGAAATAGCAGAGCGTGTATCAAAGAGTAGAACTGCTGTAACAAACACTATGCGTTTACTTAAGTTAAGTGATCAAGTTCAACAAATGATAGTAGATGAGATGATATCAACAGGGCATGCAAGAGCATTATTGGCAATAGAAGACGAAACTTACCAATATCAATTAGCTCAAAAGATCTTTGATGAAAAATTAAGTGTTCGAGAAGTAGAAAAATTAATTAAAGAATTGAAGAAGCCAATAAAAGAGAAAGTAAAAGAAAAGTCTGTTGAAAATAAATTCGTTTATGATGATTTAGAAAATAAAATGAATCAAATATTAGGAACAAAAGTAAATATTAAGCAAAAAAATAATAAAGGTAAAATAGAAATTGAATATTATTCGCCAGAAGAGCTCGAACATATATTCGATTTACTGATGTCTATAAAAGGTTAGGAGAGTACATGGAAAATAGTATATTGTTTGAGTTGGGGTTTGATCCGTTCTACCTGATAATATTTTTGTTTATATTGATAATATTATTATTCGGGCTTTTAGTGAGTTCAAATATGCAATACAAAAGGTTGAAGTTGAGTTACAATACATTTATGAGAGGAAAAGATGCTAAATCATTAGAGGAAAGTATGGCAAAACGTTTCCACGTTTTAGATGATGTAATGTCGATTTGTAAACAAAATAAAGAAGACATTAGAGGATTAAATAAAAGTATTCAAAGAGATTATCAAAAAGTGGGAATTGTTAAATATGATGCATTTCTTGAAATGGGTGGAAACTTAAGTTTTGTGCTGACATTGCTAGATGCAAGAGATAACGGATTTATAATGAATGCTATGCACAGCAGAGAAGGGTGCTACACTTATGTGAAAGAAATAGTGAAAGGTAAGAGTTATATCGAGCTTTCTGCAGAAGAGAGCGAATCGTTAGAAAAAGCAATTTTCCAAGAATCTTATGGTCTAGATATAGAAGTGATTAAATAATAAGCATCAATTAAGGATAGGTTTAAAAGACAACAAAAATGGATAGTAATAAAAAGTGATAATAGATAATAATAGAAGAGTGAGGAAATAAAATGTTAGATATTAAATTTGTAAGAAGCAACCCAGATGTAGTAAGAGAAAATATTAAAAAGAAATTTCAAGATGACAAGCTAGCTTTAGTTGATGAATTGTTGGTGTTAGATCAAACAAACCGCGACATTAAAGGTGAAGTTGAATCATTACGTGCTAATAAGAATAAAATCTCAAAACAAATAGGAGCACTTATGGCTCAAGGAAAAAAAGAAGAAGCAGAAGAGGTAAAAGCCGAAATAGCAAAAGAAGGTTCAAGAATTGATGAACTAAGTGTTCAGGAGAAGGATGTGGAAGAGCGTATCCTTAAAATAATGATGACGATTCCAAATATCATAGATGATTCTGTACCGATTGGTAAAGACGATAGCGAGAATGTGGAGATTCAAAGATATGGTGAAGCATTTATTCCAGAATTTGAGATTCCATATCATACAGAGATTATGGAAAAGTTCGATGGAATTGATATTGAAAGCGCAGGAAAAGTAGCAGGTAACGGATTCTATTACTTAATGGGTGACATTGCACGATTACATTCAGCAGTGATTTCATATGCTAGAGATTTTATGATAGATAGAGGATTTACGTATTGTATTCCACCATACATGATTAGAAGCAACGTAGTTACTGGAGTAATGAGTTTTGCTGAAATGGATGCTATGATGTATAAGATTGAAGGGGAAGATCTTTACCTTATCGGAACAAGTGAGCATTCAATGATTGGTAAATTTATTGATAATATTATACCAGAAGAAAAATTACCACAAACATTAACAAGTTACTCACCATGCTTCCGTAAAGAAAAAGGAGCACATGGTATAGAAGAAAGAGGCGTTTATAGAATACATCAATTTGAAAAACAAGAAATGATAGTTGTTTGTAAACCAGAAGAGAGTATGAAATGGTATGATGTGATGTGGAAAAATACTGTTGATTTATTCCAGTCTTTAGATATATCTGTAAGAACTCTAGAGTGTTGTTCAGGAGACTTGGCAGATCTAAAGGTTAAATCTGTGGACGTAGAAGCATGGTCACCAAGACAACAAAAATATTTTGAAGTAGGAAGTTGTTCGAACTTAGGAGAAGCACAAGCAAGAAGACTTAAAATACGTGTAAATGGTGAAGATGGAAATAAGTATTTTGCACATACATTAAATAATACAGTTGTTGCACCACCACGAATGTTAATTGCATTTTTGGAAAATAACTTACAAGCAGATGGTACAGTAAAAATTCCAGAAGCTTTAAGACCATATATGGGTGGAAAAGAATTCATTGGTAAATAAATTGATATCATAAAATTTTTAGATCATTAAAAAGGAAAAAGAATGCATCAATATTTAAGAGCAATTGGGTTTGGGGATATCCAAACAAAAAGAGTAGAACGAGAATTGTTACAAGAAGTGGAAGAGAACTTTGAATACAATCAAACAATAAGATTAGCAAACGAAGATTATAGAGAATACCGGAAAAAGTTCGGTGAGAATATTGGGATTGTAATGTGTGGAGAAATTAACCAATCTGAAGAGTTTCAGAGAGAATATCACTTTCCATATCTTGAATCAAAGACAGTAAGCTCATATGCTGATATTATTGTGGATAAACGGAAAGATACAGAATCTTATATGGGGATATGTGAGGATGTAAGAATAGGTGTAAATCTAATATTTTATTTACAAAATCCTGTAGAATACATGAAAGAGCTTCAAGATAATACATTATCAAGAAAAGGGAGTTCGGTGTCTCTCGCAGCACTTTCATTATCTGGAACCGTACTTTTTCCGATAAAAAAAACACCAGTAATGGTTCAAGAAAGTAAAGAACAATCAAAGAATCGTCATAAATTACTTATAGCAGCAAGAAAAGGGGATTCATTAGCGGTGGATTCATTGGCGATGGAAGATATAGAGACATATAATAAAATTTCTAAAATGATTTTATGTAACGATGTATTTAGCATTGTTGATACTTATTTTATACCGTATGGAGTTGAGTGTGATGAATACTCAATTATGGGTGAAATCAAAGAATTAAGAAAAGTAGAGAATGAATGCACGGGACAAGAACTATATCATATGGTGTTAGAAATTAATGAAATGTATATAGAACTGTGTGTTCCCAAAGATGGTGTTTTAGGAGAACCAGAGGTGGGAAGGCGATTCAAGTCAGTTGTATGGTTGCAAGGGAAGATTAATTTTCCTCAAAAGTAGTTATAGAAAAAATAGTTATAAGGATGTAAAATGATAAGACGTTTATTAATAACATTTTGTATGATAGGAATTATTTATGTAGGGTATACAAAAATAGATTTATCAATATTATCGAATAAACCTATTGAAATAATTCCATTAGAAATAGTAGAAGAAACAACAGAATCTGATATATTCGATGCATTTTCGGATGAAATACTAGAAGAACGTAGTGAAAGTTTAAACATTGATAATTACTATTATTACCTACTAAATAATCAAGAGAAAAGTTTGTATCAAGACATGGTCGAAGCGTATTTTAATTACAACACTACAATAGATTTAAGTGTGTATTATAGTGATATGGAAAATGATGCTGTACAAAAAGTTCACTGGTACGTGCTGTTGGATTATCCTGAAATATTTTGGGTGGGAACTGAAAATAAAGTGACCTATATAGAGACTGAGGATGGTAAATCGTTAAAAGAACTGAATGTAACGAATTATTATAGCGAAGACGAAATAATAATATATGAAGAAAGTTTAAGCCAAAAATTCACATGGATCAATCAAATTGTGGGTGAGGCAGAAACAGATTATGACAAAGCACTTGCTATCTATGAATACATTATATGGAACTGTACCTATGATGATGTATATGATAACGAATTAGAAGAAGCGGAGAGTGCAACAATAATTGGAGTTCTGCTAAATGGGGAGGCGATATGCTCAGGGTATGCTAAGGCATATAGCTATCTGTTAAACTTATTAGATATTGAAACTATTTCAGTAGTGGGCTATGCAGAAGGTAATGGTCACGAGTGGAACATAATAGTGTTGGATGGTGAGTTTTATCATGTTGATAGTACATGGGGAGATCCGTTGTTAGAAGAATATGATGAGGATTATATTTCGTATGACTATTTCTGCCTGACAAGTGAGTTGATAAACCGCACACATACAGAAATGGAAGATATTATTTATCCGATTTGTACCGCAGAAACTTATAACTATTATACGTACAATGACTTATATTTTGATTACTACAACTATGATTTGTTTTCAGCGAAAGTAGCAGAGTTATTTAATTCGGGAGTTAGCAATATGACTTTTCGTTTTGGATCCAAAGAAGAATATGATATAGCAGTTACAGCGTTGATAGAAGAAGATTTAGGAAAGATAGTATACTCATACACGGATATCCTTGCAAATGAATGCGGTTATCGGTTGAATGAAGAGTTATATTTAATATCATTAGAATTTGTTTTTAAATAATATATATCCCCGAAAGGGGAACAGGTCCTCTTAGTAAAATGGATATTACGAGCCCCTCCTAAGTGGTAGGGATTCGTATCGTTTTTCTTAGAGAATTATAAGGTATTGTAGAATGTTTTATAGTCTATAAAAAGCATGTCCTTGTAGCTCAGTGGAAAGAGCGGTGCCCTCCTAAGGCACGCCAGCGGAGGTTCGACTCCTCTCAGGGACGTTATTAAGTGCAGAAATACCGTAAAATCAATGGTTTTACGGCATTTCTTTTTGGGTAAACAAATGTTAGAAATAAAGATAAAATAATACCCAGTTGCTAATCACTTGCTAAGTGCTAATATTTAGGGGAAGTAGTTATGATATTTCCACCAAAAACTGCTCAATTAACTCATACACATTGGTATAAGGATTCATTTCATTAATATTTGCATATATGGTTTTTCCTTCTGCTTCATATATAGCAGCAAGAGCTTTCGCATTATCGATAGCTTTCTCAATATCCCCGTTTATGATAATTTCTCGGGTTATCCCTTTATGACCTTTTTTATATTTTCTACGTAGATATTCAGATAATTTAGCACGAATTTTTTGCTTCGTTAATTTCACCTCTACATCTTCAAAATGCATTAATAGCCATGTTTCAAATAAGTGATTTGATATAAGTAATTTATAATCACCAGCTTCATTTATTACTGTTTGGATAGTGGGGGGAGCATCACAGTCAAACACTAAATATTTACCATGATTTTTATACTTGCGATTATTATCCTCGCTAGCCAGAAAGTTGTTTGCACAATTTAATACAGATTGTGCATTACCATCCGCTGATTCAAGAATTACCTCAATATCAGTGAATTTATTTTTGTTGATAATTTCGGCAAAGTAATTAAAATAATATTTCTCAGTCTTGCCTTCGCAAAATACAATGATTTTACCTATATTTAATTTTTTTGTTTGAGACAAGCGCTGTGCAGAAAGTACTGTTCTACCCATTAGAATCACCACCTAATATTTCGTCATAATCAAAAATAGGGATAGCACCATATTTTCCTTGTAGGTAGTCTTTATTAAAGGTTGCATCTTCACGTACTTTTAAATCGGATAGAGCATAGAGAGATGATTCACCGCATTTATTTTTATCTACAAATACTATTTCATCACGCCTAAATTGTTCTTTGTTTAATAAGGAAATATCATGGGTTGTAAAAATAAGTTGCGCATTTTTATTTTGACTTGAGCAAAAGATGTCCACGATTAATTTAGTTAGAAGCGGATGTAATCTTGCGGAAATTTCATCCACAATAAATACACCACCGTCTGAAACCACGTCGATAATATTTTGAATATAGGATAAAAAACGAAGAGTTCCAGTGGACTCTTGTTGCAAGTGGAAAGATTTTTCTCCAATAATGTTTCCGTTATTATCATAAATATCATGTACAGTTCTAATTACTTTCTCTTTTTTTGTTTTTCCAGTACGTTCGTTCATGATTGTTTCGGTTTGAACGTCTAAGCGTTTGATACCAACATCGATCATGCGAAGATAATGCTCCACTTTGTTTCGATATGATTTGCTACTCACTAGTTTTTTTGATAGTCCGATAACACCGGCAAGTCCTTTTACCGTTGATTCAAATAGTATTTCAGAAAAAACATTGAATTCCTTAGTGAAGAAATCTATAAAGTCATTTAAAATAATGGCTCTAGCTTCGTCATCAAGAAAATATTCTAGTACGGATAGGTAGAGTCTCTCTGCTGGTAATTTCTTATATGGGGAAAGGAGGGGCTTGTATTTCGTACCAAAGGAAAGTTCTGTACCTGTGCGCTCAAAAACCTTTTTATCATCAATAAATAGCCATTCGTTAAGAACCTCATCTTTTGTACATTCAAATCCATATTGAATTTGCTTATCGTTTCTGCTAAAGATAATATCAAATTCAGAAGATTTATGGGCAACTTCAGATAGCATAAACGGTTCTAATTTAGAATGTGGAAAACTGTCTGAAGAATCAAAACCTTCATTTTTGTTTTTACTAATAAATTGTGAAAAGATATAGCGTTCAAAGAAAAACATTGCAGATATAAAATTGGATTTACCAGATGCATTAGCACCATACAATGCAGTGGTTTTTAATAATCCAAGCTTATCATTTATTGAAATGACATGGGAAGGATGCTGTACATATGAAGTCGCACGTAAATCTAATATAGATTCATCCTTAAATGAAGTATAATTTTTAACTTTAAACATTAATAACATATTTAAACCTCCTGAATATATCGTTCTACCATTTAGTATATCCCTAAAATCTATTTAGTCAATAGAATTTACGAGAATTTCGTAAATAATAAGAAAAAATATTTATTTAAAGAATAAATATAAATAGTGATTTTGAAATTTACGATAAAATCTAATAATTTTAATGCGATGATAGTAAATTTATTATTTGTTTTTGCTCATCATGGGATAATTTCATAATACTACTGATTAATTCAGCAGTAGTAGAGCTATCTTTATTAGAAGAATAAAATTTATCTTCAAAAATTTTAGCAGTGTTGGAACGATTCTTATCAATGATATGAGAATAGGTATCTAATATCATTTTCGATTCCGCATGACCGCTATCACCTTGTACAGTCTTTATATTTCCATTTGTGAGTTCAAGTTTATACATAATACTTGAATGCCTAAGACTATGAAAGACGACTAGAGGTAAATCGCAGTAAACAAGGTATCTTTTAAACATTTCGGTTACGCTGCGTTCATCCATTGGATTTCCAGTATTACTAGTAAAAATTAAATTATATGGACTAGGTGTTGAGGTGTTTTGTTTAAGCTTGAATAGGGAAAGTTTTTCTAATAAAGTATTTGGAATATAAACGGTTCTTACGCTTGAAGTTGTTTTGGGTGTTTTTAATACTAAGACTGTTTTATTATTAGGGTTACATTTAGTAAACATATGTATAATTTCTCTTGTTCCTAGGTCTTCTAATGCAGAACACTTAATACGTATTAGCTCTTTATTTACAGTAATAGAACTTGCTTCAAAGTCTATGTCATCCCAGGTTAGCCCAAGTATTTCACCTTTTCTTAAAGAACATGCAAAAGCAATTTGAATTATAAGAGAGAGTGTATCATTATCACATTGTTGAATTAAATAAGATATTTGATCAGATGAAAGAAATGCGGTCTTTTTTTCAATGACCTTTGGTAATACAACACCTAATATTGGGTTTCTATCCATTATCTCCCAGAGATTTGCTTGTCTTATAATACTCTTTAGTAGCTTATTAATTTCGATAATAGTACTAGGGCTCACGAAAGATTTTTTGTATTTACTTCTTACGGAATATTCCCACAGCAAAGTCTGATAAAATTTATTTATTAATCTTGCATTTAAATCAGATAATTTGCAAGAACCGATATGGGGAAGTATATACCTATTAATAAGACTACAATTCCCATCATAGGTAGTATACGACCACTTCATTTTACCGTAAGATTTGATATATTCATTGCAAAGATCTTTAACGGTGGTAATGTTTTTTAAAATTAGATCTGTATTCCTTTCAATTTGTTTTTTTCTACTTTCTGCTTGTGTAAGGGTTTTGTATGTTTCCCATTTTTGTTTACGTTTTCCTGTTTGATCATAATAAGTATAGACAACAGAAAAGGTTTTTCCGCGATTTACAATTGATGCCATAATTACCTCCTAAAATAAAAAAATATGATATTCTTATTTTAAGTATTGCTGCGGATATTAGCGATGTAAATATTTATATGCCAAATTCCTTACGTAAATCTGAAAAAGTTTTTTGTGCAGGTTCTACATCACCATTTTCAATACTAGTTAATCCTTTTTGAATTTCATTGAAAAACTCTGTTTCACTCATTTTTCCCATATCTAAAGAAAGTGCAGATAAAGTACTTTCGGTTAGTTCTTTTACATCTGGTGCTATTCTTGCATATAAATTTGCTGACTTTGCCATATAAAAACTCCTTTCAAAGTAATATATTTACTATATGCGGTTGTTGGTACAATAGCAATACAAATGAGCTAATTCCTTTCGTTTGGGCATAAAAAAACACGCTCCCTTAATATAAGGCAACGTGTCTTTACAAATAGAATAGTAACGACTATAATACGAGTATATAAGTCCTTGATTTATGGTATGGTTGTTCGAGTCTAAATCTGATATTTGTTGCAAATTTGCTAATGGTTTGCTAATAGGACGTTTTAAAACGGGCAAATATCAGAGAAAATCATACAGCACGAAATAACAGATAAATCGGTAAAAACCCTTGTACTGTATGGATTTGGTGGTATGGCAAGACACCAAAATACTCTGTGGAAAATTCAGCAGGGTTTACTCCTAAGGGCTAAGTGCAGGTTCGATTCCTGCAGGGGACGTTTAACATAGTTTGGGGTTAAAATGTATGTGAAGTTATAGTGACGTGAATTGAAACTCAGACAGTGATATAATATGCAAACTAAAGTAAAAGAACAGGGGAGAATATAATGAGAGTGAGAAAGAAATTAAGTAATCTAAGCGCAAAATTAATTAGTTCTATATTGATGATATCGTTGTTGTTGGTAGGCTGTAGCGGAACGGAAGAGGACGAGTACACGATAGAAGATATTTACACTTCAGCATCAAATAGTGTGCTACTTGAGACATACAGCAGCATTAGTTCAACTCTTGAGTATTACAACGGAATGACGCAATATATTTACGCAGATGCTGAAATTATAACATTTAAAGTAGACCAAGAAGGTTTTCCGTTCCATATTCTTTACGATATAACAGACGAGGTGTGTATGCTCGAATTAGAGGGATCATACTACTGTTTAGCTGGTTGTTATACGTTAGAGGAATACGGCATTTATCTTGAAAGTAGTATCTTGACGCCAGATACCTTGGAGGAAGAAGTTATTAGTGTAGAAGAAGATGGTGATTACAAGATTGTTACTACGCAAGCCTCAGAAGATGTAGCTAAAGAGATGGTGGAGTACGTAGGGGTAGAATATACGGAAGATGGTATATATACTATTACGTATACTATTGAATTAGAAAGCAATAGTATAGTATGCATGGAAGCAACGTATACAGATTCGACGGGTGAAAGCATTGTAATAGAAAGCAGTGAAATTACTTACAATACAGAAAGAACAGAGGCAACAGAACTATTATATGCGGAAATGAATTCGGTGGAAGCATATCGAACAATCACTCTAATTATCGATCCTAATACAGAAGATGAAGTGACGTACACTGCATCTGTTCCGGTTAATTATGTAGCAATTGCTGATTTACCATACGGTTGTGAAGCGTTTTACAGTGATGAAGACTGTACAGAGATTTTCGAAAGTAATGGAAATTACGAAGATGATGTGATTTTTTATTCAGTGACAGTATATGAATAATATATAAAACAAGCCACTTTCCCTTATAAGGAGAGTGGCTTGTCTTTTTGTGAACCTAGATTTACTTTATTAAACGTTACTCACATGTTAGCTTGAATAAAAGCATTGTATGTTACAGCTATATTTGATAAACTTTATATAGATATGTAACTAGAGGACGTTATGACAAGGAAATTGAGGAGGGGAATACATGTCAAATATTTCATATCATTGTCCCAACTGTGGTTCAGGACTGAAATTTGATGCAACAAAAGGAAATTTTTCTTGTGAATATTGCGATAGTGAATTTGATCGTTATGATTTGGAAAACCAAACGGGAGAAGTAGAAAGACCTGCAGAAACTGAGGAGTATAGTGATTCAGAAGAGGTTGCTGAATATTATTGCAACAGCTGTGGGGCACATATTATTACAGCACCAACTACGGTTGCGACAGAGTGCTACTATTGCCACAATACAGTCATTATGAAGAAGAGCATAGCGAATAATGATATGCCAACGAGGATTGTGCCATTTAAAATAGACAAAGAGATGGCTAAGACGAAATTCAAACAATGGATTTTCAAAAAGACCTATATACCGAAAGAGTTTCGAGATGATCAATATATTCAATACATGGAGGGGATATATTTCCCATATTGGTTGGTAGATGTGGATGGTGAATTTGCTTATAAAGGAAATATGTATCATGATACGTATAGCTCAAAAGCAGGGAAGCGTACGAAATATAGGGAGAAATATAAAATCGAAAAAGAAGGCCAGATTCATATGGAAGATATTATGATGTCGGCATTGAAAAGGTCACAAAGAAAATTAATAGAGGGAGTGCAACCTTTTGAAGAAGAAGGCATGGAACCATTTACAATGACATATTTATCTGGATTCCAAGCGGAACAAAAAGACATAGAGATTGAAGAAATAAATAATCAAGAATCTATGAATATTTTCGGTAGATATGCAAATAAGGCAATTCAAGATACTCTTGAAAAAAATTGTTTCCACGATACTAAGAAGTTTACATTCAAACCAAGTAAGATAAAATGGGAATATTCTTTAATGCCTGTTTGGGTTATTACATATAAGTACAAAGAAGAAATGTATTATTTTGCAATGAATGGACAAACAGGAAAGACATGCGGACGTATACCGATTGATAAATCTAAATTAATACGTCATACAATGATAGCGGGGGCAGCCTGTTTTGTGTTCTTATTCATAATAATGTTTGTAATGATGCTCTCAACAGGAGGTGGTTTGTTATGATGGAACAACGTTTAAAAGGATGCTTTATGATTATGCTAAGTTTTCTGATGCTAGGAGTGTTATCACTGTTAGTTCAATTTAGCTATCTACTTCCAGACACAATTCGATATATTCTAGTGCCTATAATAGTTGCATTTTTCTTTGCGAGTTTTATCGCATCAAGAATTTATGGATTTACGATGAAAAGATATAAAGTGCTAGCACCAGATCAACCGTATGAGTATAAGAAAATGGCTATGATTACTTACACAAAAGATGACAAAAAATTTGTGGGAAATAGTGCGAGAATATAAATAATATCAAAGAAAATGTGCGTATAAAATAAAAACAGAGTACGTTCTAAAAAGAAGTTGACGGATTGAAAATAACGTAATATACTGAACAATGTAAGGCAAAGGCGTCGTATTTATAATACGATGTCCTTTTTGAGAATATAATACATTTTACAGATTATTAAAAGGATGAAAGAGAGGGAATTTTAATGAAATTACAAGAGTCAAAAATGACAGCTCAGGAAGTAAAAGACACAGTAAATAAATATATGATGGAGACATATGCACGTTTTGATTTTATCGCAGAAACTGCAGATGGAATGTATCTATATGATGAAAATGGAGAAGGATACTTAGACTTCTACGGCGGTGTTGCTGTTAACAGTGTAGGGAACTGTAATCCAAGAGTAGTAGCAGCAGTTCAAGATCAAGTAGCTGATATTATGCATACATTTAACTACCCATACACAGTACCACAAGCTTTGTTATCAAAACAAATCTGTGAGTCTATTGGAATGGACAAGATTTTCTACCAAAATTCAGGAGCTGAATCAAACGAATGTATGATTAAAATGGCTAGAAAATATGGTATTGAAAATTATGGTCCAGAGAGATACGAAATTATCACTGCTAAGACAGGATTCCATGGAAGAACATTTGGAGCGATGTCAGCTACAGGACAACCAAATAGTGCAATCCAAATTGGTTTCGGACCAATGGTAAAAGGATTTACATATGCAGAATTTAACAACTTAGAAGATTTTGCTTCTAAAGTGACACCTAATACAATCGCTATTATGATTGAATTAGTTCAAGGAGAAGGTGGAGTTATTCCAGCAACTCAAGAATTTGTAGAAGGATTACGTAAATTATGTGATGATAACAATATGTTATTATTATTTGACGAAGTACAAACAGGATGGGGACGTACAGGTTCTCTAATGGGATACATGGGTTATGGAGTGAAACCAGATGCAGTATCTATGGCAAAAGCTATGGGTGGTGGTATGCCAATCGGTGCTTGTTGTGCAACAAAAGAAATGGCTACAGCATTTGGAGCAGGTTCACACGGTTCTACATATGGTGGACATCCAGTGGCTTGTGCAGCAGCTTACGCAGCTACATCTGAAATTATCGAAAAAGACTTAAGTGCGAATGCAAAAGAAATGGGAGCATATTTAATGGAACAACTTGCTACATTACCACATGTAATTGATGTAAGAGGACGTGGTTTATTAGTTGGATGCGAATATGACTTACCAATTGGTGCAGATGTGAAGTGGGAATGTATGAGAAATCATTTATTAATGACAGCAATTGGAACAAGCGTAAACCGTATGATTCCACCACTAGTATTAACAAAAGAAGATATCGATAAAGCGATTGAAATCATGAGAGCAGCAATTGAAACAGTAGTCGCAGCAATGTAGCTTGATATTATAATAGCGTTTGCATTTATTAGTAACAGAGCAAGGGTGCATCGCATTCTTGCTCTTAATAATGAACATGAAAGGTAGGATAGAATGAATAATTTTACATTTACAATTCCACAAGACTTAGTGTGTGGTATGGGAACAATTTCACAGTTACCAGATATGCTTAAGAAAAATGGCTCGAATAAAGTATTAGTAATTTCAGATAAAGGATTAGAAAGTCTCGGTGTCGTGAAGAAGATTACAGATGTAGTAGAGGCATCTGGTTTAGAATTTGCGTTATTTACTGACGTAGAAGCAAATCCATCAGTAGATACTGTAGAAGCAGCGAAGGCAGCCTATATTGCTTCGGGAGCAACAAGTATCGTAGCTCTTGGTGGCGGTAGCCCTATGGACGTTGCAAAAGCAGTTGGAGTAGTAGCAAAGTATCCAGGAAGTATTTGTGACTATGAGGGTGCACATAAGGTTCCAGGACCAATCATCCCAATTATTGCGATTCCAACAACTGCAGGAACAGGTAGCGAAGTAACAGCATTTTCAGTAATTACAGATCATAGCAGAAACTATAAATTAACAGTATTTAGTTATGAATTATTACCAAAATATGCAATTCTTGATCCAGACATGATTATGTCTGTACCACCATTTATTGCGGCATCATGTGGAATTGATGCGTTGATTCACGCATTAGAAGCATATTTATCATTAGGCGCAAGTCCATTTTCAGATGCAATGGCTGAAAAAGCTATGGAATTAATCGGTGGAAACATTCGTAAATTCGTAGCGAATAGAAAAGATGAAGAAGCAGCTTGTGCGATGATGACAGGAAGTATGTTCGCAGGAATAGCATTTGCATGGGCAAGACTTGGAAATGTACATGCTATGTCACATCCAGTTAGTGCGTTCTTCCATGTAGCGCATGGAGTGGCTAACTCAGTATTATTACCAACAATTCTTGAGTACAATTCACTTTCAGATAATGGACGTTATGAGAAAATCTATAATTACATAAGAGAGAACAAATACCCAGCAGATGATTTCGTACCACAGATGTTAGTGGATGAAGTAAGAAAGTTAAATGCTGATCTAGGAATTCCAGCTACATTAACAGAAGTTGGGGTAACAGAAGATAAGATTCCAGTTATGGCGATTGATGCGATGAAGAGTGGAAATATCGCAGTGAATCCAAGACAAACTACGTTAAAAGATGTAGAGATGTTATATAGAAAAGCGTTATAAACATTAGAAAATTGGTAGAAAAGTAAATACACCTAATTATTTAGAACTATTTAGACGAACCCGCTTCCGCTTCGTTGGAGTTGGAAGCACTACTAAGGTGCTAAAGTACATCACCTAAGGAGTGTCCACTCCAAAGAGTTCGTTTCGAAACAGTTATAAATAAAGGCTCAATCACAAATTTTGTGGGATGATGGGTTTCTAATATAAGATTTTCTACTGATGTCAAACAGTTTGAGAAAGAAATATTCGTCATCACGATATCCGTAAGCTTGTCTTC